>JAYEOD010000473.1:0-8720 GCA_034722575.1 Bacteroidota bacterium
AAAGCCGTTGGAGAATATCTTTCACAATTTGGTGTTGAGATGCATACCTGGAGAGTGGGACGTGCTTATGCAGCATTAAAACTACGAGAGATAAATGGACTATTTGGTGGTGAATTAGCAGGACATTATTACTTCAAAGAATTCTATTATTCCGACAGCGGAATATTAGCCATGCTAATTGTATTAGATGTTATAAACAGAAAGAAAAAAGAAGGTATTACCGTATCAGAGTTAATCGCAAAAATTAGTGGTTATGCTAATTCCGGAGAGCTAAATTTTACTTTAGAAAAAAAACTCGACGCAATGGAGGCTGTTGTAAAACATTTTTCCGACAGACAAACTCCTGAAAAAATAATGGATTTTGATGGATATCGTTTAGAATACAAGGATTATTGGTTTAGCATAAGACCAAGTAATACCGAGCCTTACTTACGTTTTATTGCAGAAGCAAAAAACACCGAACTACTTACCAACATTGTACAGGAAGTAGAATCAATCATAAAAAAATATCAATAAAAATATTTTAACAAAAAAAAGGATGTGGAGACTAACGTTTTAAGCATCCTTTTTTTTATCTGAGATGCAAAAAAAGCATAAAAAATTAGGCGAAAGAAGTATTAACAAACTTCTATTTCAACTATCATTACCTGCTATGCTAGCCATGACAGGTAATGCACTTTACAATATTATTGATACAATATTTATTGGGAAAGGAATTGGCTCAACAGGAATAGCTGCCGTCTCTATCGTAATGCCAATTATGGGTTTTGTAGGCGCAACTGCTAATATGATAGGTATTGGAGCTGCTTCACTTTTTTCTCGCAAGCTGGGAGAAAATAATATGGATATGGTTCAAAAAATTACCGGTAATGCAATATTTTTGATCTTTATTATAGGAGTTGTATTTGCATCGATAGGAATTATTTTTAACGACTTTATTCTTGAAATTTTTGGCACTACCGATAAAATCAAACCAATGGCAGCCGATTTTAGTAAAATAATTTTCATCGGTATGCTCTGGTTTCCTTTTGCCATGGCAATGAACAACATAGTACGCGCCGAAGGAAATGCCAAAGATGCTATGTATGCCATGCTAATAGGTTTTGTGCTTAATATTATATTTGATTACATCTTTATTTTCCCAATGAACATGGGCATAAAAGGCGCTGCTTATGCAACTCTCATAGGAAAAACATCAGGTTTTATCTACATACTATATTATTTTAAAAGTAAAAGATCGATAATCCGTTTTAACATAAAAAACTTTATTCTTGAAAAATCTATTGTAAAAAAAATCTTTGGAATAGGAGCTTCAGGATTTGGAATGCGTGCCTCAGGAAGTGTTGCTTTAATAACGCTAAACAATGTATTAGGATCGTACAACAGCGTAATGGCAATTGCTGTTTTCGGAATAATATATCGCATCACCTTAGTGTTAGCAATGCCATTATTCGGACTAAACCAAGGAATGCAACCTATTTTAGGCTACAACTATGGTGCTAAAAATATGGATAGAGTAAAAGAAGTTATTAAAAAGACAATAGCATTTTCTCTTATAGCAGGAATTATTGGCGTAATATTAGCAGAACTATTCCCACGCGAAATATTCAGTATTTTTACCAACGAAGAAGAACTCTTAAACCAAGGCTCCGAAGCCTTTGCAATAGTAATTGCCGGAATGTGGCTTATGGGAATAAACATCTCTATTATGGGCGTTCATCAGGCTTTAGGCATAAAAACTTCAGCTTTTATTTTATCTGTAGATAGATGGGTGTTTTTTGTACTTCCCTTAATATTTATCTTACCTATGTTATTAAATAATGGGCTTACGGGTATATGGATGGCTTTTCCTATTGCAGATATTTTAGCTGCAATTCTGGCTGTTATTCTGTTACAACAAACTTTAAAAAAAACAGTATTTTAATCTCTTTTTATTAGATTTGTATTATGAAGTTTAACCTAATAAAACATCTTACTTTAACTTGCTTAATTCTACTATTTATCTCCTTTTCAGGGATGTCTCAGAAAACTCAGGACACTCTAAACAGAAAAAGATTAAATGGTGTGATTATAGGAGGAACTGCTTTATACGCTACCTCCATGACAGCTTTATATCATATGTGGTACAAAAATTATCCACAAACAAATTTTCACTTTTTTAATGATAACGACGAGTGGCTTTTGCTTGATAAATGCGGACATGTCACAACATCGTACGCAATAAGCACAGAGAGTTACAAAATATTACGATGGACGGGTTTAAATGAGAAAAAAAGTATTCTTTATGGCGGTATAACCGGATTTGTATTTCAAACAGTAATTGAAACTCTCGATGGTTTTTCGGAAGAATGGGGAGCTTCGCCCGGTGATATTGTTGCCAACTCATTAGGAAGTGGAATTTTTATTACCCAGCAACTTGTCTGGCACAACCAAAGAGTTAAGGTAAAATGGTCAACACACCTAACTTCTTTTGCAAAATATCGTCCCGATTTGTTAGGAAACAATGCGCAGGAACGACTACTAAAAGATTACAATGGACAAACATTTTGGTTATCGGCAAATATCAAGAGTTTTTTTCCAACATCACGCCTCCCTAAATGGTTTAATATTGCAATAGGATATGGTGGAACAGGCATGACCGGAGCAACGCAAAACACTCTAGAACATAACAACAACCCCATACCCTATTTTAATCGTGAGCCATCTTTCTATCTTGCTCCGGATATTGATTTCAGTAAAGTAAAAACCAATTCGAAATTTTTAAAATTCCTTTTCGAGGGATTCGGATTTTTAAAGACACCCTCCCCTACTTTGGAAATTAAAAAAAATGGTTCGATTGTGTTTCACCTGATATTTTTTTAGCAAAACTAACTCTACAACAATAACACTATTACCGCATCACATCATCATTTAACCCGAAAAACTTCATACATTTGTAAAAACCACAATCAATAATTAATTATGGCTATATACGATAATGCTTCCAACACTTACGACCAATGGTACAACAAACCAATGGGGAAATTTGTAGATGATATTCAGACAAAAAAAATTCTTGAAATGTTTCCTTTCAAAAAAGGAATTACAGTATTAGATGTAGGTTGTGGCACAGGAAATTACAGTATAAAACTTGCCTCAATGGGTTGTGATGTAGTAGGTATCGATGTCTCGGATAATATGCTAAAAATCGCACAACAAAAAGCTAAGAAACAAAATCTAGATATCAATTTTATAAATATGGATATCCTAAAACACACATTAAAAAAAGAATCTTTTGATGTAGTTGTTTCTGTTACTGCTTTTGAATTTATTTCAAACATCGCGGAAGCGTATAAACAAATAAAAAAACTTGTAAAACCCGAAGGACATATTCTTGTAGGAACAATTCATAAAGAGAGCCCTTGGGGAGAGTTATACGCTTCAGAATATTTTCAGAAAAACAGCATATTTGCATATGCCAATCTAAAAACTGTAAACGACCTTGAAAACCTCGACAAAACATCGCTAATAAAAATTGAAGAGACACTATTTACTCCTCCCAACACGCAACCCGAAGAACTAAACACAAATACAGAAAAATATTACGCCACACAAAACAGAGGCGGATTTATTTGCGCTTTATGGAAAAAATAATCGTATGTTTATTTAATGGAGTAAAAAATAAACAATTCAACATATCTTCACATTCAAATTATTATTGTATTTTTATAAAAAATACAATAGTAGAGCTAAAATTAGATTAGAGACGGATGCAAAAAATACTCATAATAGACGATATACAATCAGATATTGAATATCTGGAATACATTTTAAAAAATGAATTCCCTAACATAGAGTCTCTGTCAACTACAGATCCGGAAGAAGGTATTAAAATAGCACAACAACAACTTCCAAATTTAATACTATTAGATATAGTAATGCCGAAAATGGATGGTTACAAAGTTTGTGAATTATTAAAAAATAATAAGTCTACTGAAAATATCTCCATAATATTCATTACGTCATCAACATCTAAAAAATCAGATAAAATCAAAGCACTAAATATTGGTGGAAACGCTTTTATAACAAAACCCTTTGATGAAATAGAACTCAATGCCCAAATAAAAACATTACTAAAAACAAATCACACCCTGATAAAATTACAAGAGAGCGAAACAACTTTTAAAAACCTATACAACACCTCCAGCGAAGCAATATATATCCAAAATTATAAAAAAGAATTTATTGATGTTAACCAAGGTGTTGTTGATATGTTTGGATATAAAAAGGGAGAATTTATTGGCAAAACACCCGAATTCATATCTGCTCCTAACAAAAATGATTTTGAAAAAATAGATACTTTTTTCGATAAAGCATTAAATGGTAAACCACAACAATTCAAATTCTGGGGAAAAAGAAAAAACGGAGAAATTTTTCTGAAATTAGTAAAACTCTCTCTTAGCGAATACTTTGGCGAAAAAGTTATTCTAACTTTTTCCTCCGATATTACAGAACAAGAAAAAGCTGAAGAATTACTAAAAAAGGAAAACAATTTTAAAACAACACTAATCTCCATTTTAAGTCACGATTTACGTAGTCCATTTAATTCGATACTTGGTTTTTCAGACTTGATTGCTGATGCTTTTGATGAATTTGAAGAAAAGGAGATAATCGACATGGCTCGCAATATCACTAAAACTAGCAGAAATACTCTTGAGCTAATAACCAACTTGCTAGAATGGTCGAGGATAGAAGCAAACAGATATGATACCGATCCACAGAAAATAAATTTAGAAAAGATTATAAATACTGAAATTGAACTACTTGAGAGTAATATTTTAGCAAAAAAAATAACTCTTTCTACAAAAATTATTAATAATACTTTTGCTTACGCCGATAAAAAAATGATTAGCACTGTAGTAAGAAATCTACTTTCAAATGCCATAAAATTTACACCAATACAAGGCAATATTAATATCACTATCCGAACTATCGGTTTTATAACAGAATTTATTATAGAAGATTCGGGTATTGGAATAAAAGCTAAAGATGTAAACAAACTGTTTGGTAAAAGATTAGGATTCACAACTGCAGGTACTAACAAAGAAAAAGGTTCAGGATTAGGATTAGTGATATGCAAAGAATTTGTAGAAAAAAATAACGGCGAAATAACAGTAGAAAGCACTTTTGGAAAAGGGAGTAAATTTATTGTGAAGCTACCTATACAATATTTCGACTAACGCTCATAGATTGAGGTTGAGGTTGAGGTTGAGATTGAGGTTGAGGTTGAGGTTGAGATTGAGGTTGAGGTTGAGATTGAGATTGAGGTTGAGGTTGAGGTTGAGATTGAAGCTTAGAAACATCAACAGCCATATACTAATCCGAAATCCACAAATGCGTGGTAATAAACAGTAAAAATATCAGTCTAAAATTCTTCATAACCACATCTTTTCTAAAAAAAATAATCAAAAACATAGTACACACTTATAATAATTACATTATCTTTACAAAGATGAATCGCTGAATATCTATCAAATACAATAATATGAAGATAAAAAATCATATATTAGAAGATACAGTTTTTAAAAAATCGCCAAACCATAGCGGGAACAATATCATTAAAGAAATAGATACTATTGTTATACATTATACCGCCGGATCAAGTGCCGAATCGTCAATAAACGTACTTTGCAATCCCAACACAAAAGCTTCGGCACATGTAGTAGTAGCGCAAGACGGAGCAATAACACAGCTTGTTCCTTTTAACATAAAAGCATGGCATGCAGGCAAAAGCCATCATCATAATCGTGTAGGGATGAATAGCTACTCTATAGGAATTGAAATCGATAATCCGGGACGCCTAACAAAAGCTGGCAATAAATACATTTCGTGGTTTGGAAGAGAATATCCTGAAAACAGAACGATAGAAGCAAAACACGCTAACGAAGATTTTTTATCGTTTTGGCATACCTATTCCGAAGAGCAAATCAATTCTGTTTTCGAACTTTGCGAAGTATTATCAAAACAATACAACATAAAATATATAGTAGGTCACGACGAAATTTCTCCGGGCAGAAAATCAGACCCAGGTCCTGCTTTTCCAATAGAAAAAATACGTTCTCAAATACTGTACCCCGACAGGAACGAGGATGCCGAAGAGGAGTTACCCGACAATGGTGAAGTAGCAGTTGCATTGTTAAACTTTAGAGAAAAGCCATCCGGAAACGGAGAAAAAATAACTGCTCCATTAAAAAAAGGAACTAAAGTAAAAATAGAGAATTGCAATGGCGATTGGTATTATGTTTCCGTATCTATTAAAGGCTGGGTGATGAGTAAATATCTTAAAACAAAATAATTATGAGTTTAAAAAACATTTTAATTACAATACTTATTATTTTGCTAATAGTTATAGCAATAGGATATTTATATACAGAAGGGCATATTACAACCAACTGGACTACCATGGCTATAATTTTAGGCACGCTAGCCATACCATACAAATACCTTAAAGATAAACTCCGGTCGTTTGGTGGCAGCTACAAAAAAGTAGAAGAAGCTATTGAACGCCAAGAAGAGAGAAGCGAAAAGGAGATACAACACAGAGAAAAAATTGATAACGAGATACGCGAACGACAGCTTAAACTACAATTGCTGGAAAAAAGACTCGAAACTATTGACGCAAAACTCTCGAACTACGAACTAAAAAAAGACAACATAAAATCGGAAGTAGAAAATATGACCGAAGAACAAGTAAAAGATGAATTTGAAAAACGCTTTAAAAAATAGAGCTATGAAGAAAACAATAATATTTCTCATCCTTCTCGCCCCTGTGATGCTGATGGCACAAACAGAGTACATTTATCCCGGAGAGACAAAAACCATTACCGCTACCGACACTTCGT
Organism: Bacteroidota bacterium; assembly: GCA_034722575.1. Classification (GTDB taxonomy): domain Bacteria; phylum Bacteroidota; class Bacteroidia; order Bacteroidales; family JAIPAH01; genus JAIPAH01. Next base: position 6,882 of record JAYEOD010000473.1, read on the forward strand.
ACGTTATAACCATTAGCCAAATGCGACAATGCATTATGGCAGAGAAAAACAGTGAAATATTACAAGATATTAATACCGAGCTGAAAGAAAAAATAAGTGTAATGGTTTCGCAAAAAGCAAATCTCGAAGAGCTGCTAAAACTAAAAAATAAAGATGTTATATTTTACCGAACTCATTGGGGAGCAGCAGAAAAAGACGTTAAAACACTATCGAAAGAGGCTGCTCGCCAACGGCGATTAAAATATTTATTTGGCGGTAGCGGAATACTTATAGGACTACTAATTTCAGCAATATAAAAAAATAGAATTATGACAGCAGACTCTACGATAATAATTAAAACAATAACCTCAGCTGATACAACACACATACAAGAGAACTTAAGACAAATTTTTAACGCTTCAGATCCAGAATTTCAGGCACTGTATATCCCTGTTATTATTTGGATGATACTGTTAATTATTTTCTTCTATTTCTTATTAAGAAGATACACTTTCAAGGATTGGAAAGATAAAGAGAACCCATATAAAGGCGAAACATTTGCAATGCCACGCGGTATAATAAGAGGTACAATAACCATTTCGTTACTGTTTTTTGTTTTGCTTTTTGAAACTTTAGTACTGATAGTTCCGGAGCTGGAAGCAAATTCAGCACATCTTTTTAATGCATTTGAAATGATGATTGCATTTTATTTTGGCAGCAAAGTAATGCACCACCTATCAGCTACCGAAAAACGTAAAAACAAAGATATTGCAGACACTATAAAGGAGAAAGAAAAAATAAAAGCCGGAGTTAAAATAGCAGAAAATCCGGAAGCCAAAGGGTAGCTGCCACAGATTTATGGTTTCGGACTTCATCCGTTTATTTTTAGACAGGATTTTCTCATCCTTTTATAATTTGTTTTTCATCCGTTTATAATTTGTTTGCCCTGATACCAGTGTATTAAGATTTCTATTTAACATAATATTTTTCTTTGTCGATTTGTTTATTCATTCAATCATTCAATTTTTCATTCGCCATTCGTAATTCGTAATTCGCCATTCGTAATTAATTCAGTTTTTATTTGTCGGATGGAGCTGCACATTTATAATCATTGTCGTGTGTACTAAAAATTGTTTAACATGGGCGTTTCATCTCTTTGTCTACAAATTGTCGACAACTCACTACTTCTTTACCTTTTCCCAGGGCAAACCGATAATGAATTCTAATTTATCTTTTGGTTGGTTGTAGTGGTACAGATACTTTCGTGTGTAGTCAGATTTACGGTGAATATCTACATATCTGTTAAGATAAAAGTTATAAATGTATTGAGCATACAATTTCCCCATATCTTTCATAAAACGATATATATCATCTGTTTGCATTTTATGCGATTTGTATCGATACTTTACTAATTGCTTTTTAAAATCGTAATAGAAATATCCATCAACCACATCGGTAATAGTATCGTGAATAAAATAGACTCTTTTACCATCTGATTTTGAAGTAGAAAGCGCTATCCACGTATTAAAACTCAAAGCATCTAAATCAAAATTCTTATAATAGCGTTTATTACCTATTATCTCTTCATCGACATACTCTTTTTTATACTCTTCCAATTCCATTTGAGGGATACTCACTATTAATATTTGCGAGGAGTCGCTTATTTTTAATTCAGGAATCACATTAAAACCATACGCCTTAAATTTATCAGAAAAAGCGGAGAAAAAATTCATCTTCAATTTTTCTTCATCAAGGTCAACTAAAAAATCACTGTTATAAAACCGCAGCGAGTCTTGTTGGTAGCCCTTCATTCCTGCCGTGTCTTCCTTAACGGGATTGTATGAAACCATATAGATTAAA
>JAYEOD010000474.1:0-1709 GCA_034722575.1 Bacteroidota bacterium
ATGATGTTGTGGATCCTAATGATATCCGAATCGATGTAAATTCTGCTTCTTATGATATCAATGGAAATAGAGCTTATGCCGGAATTTATTACGACATAGAAAGAAGAGAGATCTACTCTGCTTTCTTAAAAAATAAATACTCTTTAGCAGACGAAGAGATGATGAATGTTTCGGGAAAAGTGCTTTTTGATAATAATACCTCTTCGTATAAAATAGCAGCCCCTTTAAAATTAGATGATTTTAATACTAGAGGCAATTATTTGAACTATAATACCGCACAATGTAGAATCTCAGGAAGTGGAAAAATTAATATCCCGGGCGATTATGGACAAGTGGTTATTAATGGAGTTGGTGATGTGATCCATAATAAGATATCCGATTCTGTTTCTATTGATGTGATTATGCCATTGGATTTTTATTTTTCAAAAGCGGCAACAAAGTTAATGATCGATTCCGTAAAAAGAGCTAATTTAAAAGGTGTTAGTTTTAACATGAAAGAGTACGAGAGTAGAATGGCTTTGATAGTGGGGACGAAGAAAGCATCATCGTTAGTAAAAGAGATTAATTTATACGGAATGCCTAAAAAAATTCCTGATGAATTAGATAATATGTTTGTTTTTAATGATATTTCCTTGTCGTGGAATAAAAATCTTAACTCGTTTGTTTCGTCAGGCCCTATAGGTATTGGAAATATTAAAACCGATGTTATAAATAAATATGTTGACGGAATTGTTGAGGTGCAACCATTGTCTTCGGGTGGAAAAATTACTCTTTATCTTCAATTAGATGAAAAGACTTGGTATTTTTTCAGCTATTCTAATGGCGTGATGCAATCTATTTCGTCGGATATAAATTATAATAGTATTCTTGTAGAAACAAAAGACCGTAAGCGTGTTGCTTCGGCACAAAAGGGCGAGGAGCCTTATGAGTATGTTGTGGCAACAAGAAAAAAATATCAGGATTTTTTAAGAAAAATGGCACGGCTGGGAATGCTAATTAATCATGGTAAATAATATTTTTGTACGTTTGTGAATTGAAATAAAAAAAATATGGAGATATATTGGGGTATTGGAGCAGTTGTAATGGCGTATCTTTTAGGGTCTATTCCAAGTGCAGTGTGGATTGGAAGAGTGTTTCATGGTGTTGATGTTAGAGAGCATGGTAGTAAAAATGCCGGCGCAACAAATACAATTCGTGTATTAGGTACTAAAGTTGGTATTGTAGTTTTAGTTATAGATATACTGAAAGGTTTTGTAGCTGTTTTTTTGTGTGGATATCTGCCAATATCACTTAGCGACGAGATGTATGCTTTGATGAGAGTTATTGTTGCGTTATCTGCTGTGTTAGGACATGTAGCACCGTTATATGTTGGTTTTAAAGGTGGAAAGGGCGTGGCAACGCTTTTTGGAGTTGTTGTAGCATTGTTTCCTTATCAAGTGATATTAATTGAAATTGTATTGTTTTTTATTATATTTGTTATAACAAAGTATGTCTCTTTAGGGTCTATTATAGTTTCAATCTTTTTGCCGATATTACTGTTTGTGTTTTTTCCTATGCCACATTCTATCGAGTTTCTGGCTGTTGTTATTGCGGTATTTGTGCCGTTTACACATCGAAAAAATATTAGAAGATTGTTGAATGGTGAAGAGACAAAACTATTTTTTAAAAAATAGTTGTATCGGTAATTGTGATATGTTTTTGGTGTTATT
>JAYEOD010000475.1:0-1708 GCA_034722575.1 Bacteroidota bacterium
CGTCTGCCCAACAGCATTACTAATCTTAACAAAGAAATCATCTTGCCACTCTTCTACAGAAAACTTTAATAGTCCTTTAGAAGGGACAGGATATATAGAAATATTTTCAACATGCACCTCTTCAATTCCGGTACATTCGGAATAACTAAAAAGCACTGTTAATTCAGCTTTATTAAAACATGTTACATTATTAGTATGCACAGCTTCTACAGTTACTTTATGCGTTTGAATATCGAATGAGATACCAGTAGTACCAACCTCTTTTATCTGTTCGGCAAAGCCATCATTCCATAAATAAGAAGAGGCGTCAACACCGGCATCAAGAGAAATTGTGTCAAAAACACAAATCATCATTGTATCGTTAGTTGCGCTGTATCCTTCGGGAACCAGATCAATAACAGGAAGAGGATAAACATGAATTTCTACATCTGTAGTAACATTATTAAACCCGTCGTCAACAGTAACAGAATAACTGGTAGATTCAGTTGGAGAGACCTGTGCAGAAATTTCATTAGAGATAACAGTTTCGTTTTCATCCTTCCACACGAAAGTATAATTTTCGGAACCACCACTAGCAACAGCAACAACATCAGTCGTATCGCCATAACAAATTTCAGGATCAGTAGGATAAGAGCTGGAACCATTAAGAGCACCACCGGAAAGCGTAACAGTAATAACATCTTTAGCGCTAACACATCCTTTTTGATCGGTAATTGTTAAATTATAATTTGTATTATAATACAAATTTGTAGTATAAGGTTCTGCCACATCATCACTTAAAAGGAAAGTATTATCCTCCCATTTGTAAGAATAATTACCTGTACCACTTGTTGCAGCACCAGATAACCGAGTACTGGTTCCATGAGGGATAGAAAAATCGTCGCCGGCTACGGCAATTGGTAAAGGATTCACAACAAGGGTAAATTCACTATTAACCGAGTTATAGCCATCGTCAACAGTAAGATAATAAGTTGTTGTCTCTTCAGGTATCACGGTCGGGTTATATAGTGAAGAAGTAAAACCTTCGGGATCGGAAGTCCATGAATAAGTATAATCGCCCGAGCCGCCGGAAGTATTAGCTTTAAGGATCATTTGTCCTCCAAAACAAATTTCATTATTCTGAGCATTTATTTCATTACCCAAAGCACCGCCGGTAACAATAACCTGCGAAGCATCTTTGCTGTTACATCCGGTATTAACATTAGTAACAGTCAATTCATACTCTATAGATTCTTCGAGTTGGAGAGTAGTAGGATCAAGCATTGTATTATCTTCTAAAAACCCTGCCGGTTCCCATACATACGAATAGTCATCAGGGATACCACTAACAGAGCCGTCGAGTTGAACATAAGTACCAAAAGGAATTGAGATATCATCGCCGGCATTCATTTCGGGAACAGCATTAACAATCACGTCAAGATAAACAGGTTCGCTTTGCTCTCCATTTTGTGTTATAACCAAAGAGTACTGTCCTACTTGATCGAAATTGGCATTAGGTATTTCGATATTTTGTTGTGTTGAAGAGAAGTTATTTGGTCCTGCCCAATCAAATTCTGCTCCACCCGAAGTAGCTGCCTGTAGCAGTAAAGTATCACCATAACAAACCGGCGAATTAGATGTTGTTTGAGGAGGCACAATACCACAATCGGTAGCAGCATTTCCACCCGTTTGCGAAAAGTTAATATTACACGGATGATTTGAAAAATTC
>JAYEOD010000476.1:0-8702 GCA_034722575.1 Bacteroidota bacterium
TATTTTTTCATCTTAGTGCCGGAAAACGAAAAGCCGAATCGTACAGAGATGCCCATGGGGATGAAGTAATGGGAACAAATTTTTTGGAACAGTCGGCTACAGCAAAAATTACCTGGCAAATTAATAAGAATCATAAATTACAGTTAAATGGATTGTTGAGCAAAGCCGATTCCATTGGAAAACCTGCATTCTCCGATTCGGTAAACGCACTTCACCCAAACGACGACCATTACAAAATAGGCTTAAATTACCAATGGACAAATATTGCCAAGTGGATGCCAAAAATGAATATTAAGGCATCGGCACACAAACATGATATAACTGCCCGGATTTACAACTACCGTAACATACAATACGGCAGGGTGATGAATGTGAGCAAAGATTTATACAATACGGATTATGTGTATCAGCACGATTTTACTTTTATCATAAACCCTAAGATTAAAGTGCTTACCGGCTTGGATTTTTACCAGCGCGATGGTATTCATATTGATGAGCATAAAAGGGCATTCCTTTACGATCCCGACAACTCGGATTTTAATATTGGAGAATTGGTCTATGACGGACCGCAGGACACTACAATTGATAATTCCTATCAGAGTAGCCTTGGTTTTTTTGTGCAGGCAAATTATTCATTATCAAATAAACTATTGCTAAACGGCGGTTTGCGATGGAATAAATTTAACACACACGCCAATTTAATAAAAACAACTTATGTTGGTCCGCCTTACGATTATTCCACAAACATACACGAAACAAAAATAAAATCGGACGAAGCGTTTAGTGGGAATTTCGGAGTTTCATACATGCCAACAGAATATCTGAATATTACTGGAAATATTGGGCAGGCGTTTCGTGTGCCGTCCACCAAAGAGCTGTTTATCAACACTATGACCCCGGGAGGTATGAATTTTTGCAACCCAGATTTAGTACCCGAAAAAAGTTTTAACCTCGATTTTGGAATAAAACTAAAAGATAAAAAGCAGAATAGTATTTCGTTAGCATTGTTCAGGAATAAAATAAATAATATGATAATTCTTGATTGGGATTCGTTGCATGCAAGCGGGCAATTTAATAACAAAAATGCCTTGGTTTATGGTGGTGAAATTACTTTCGATTACAAAGTATTAAAGCATCTATTTATTACCGGAAACATGAGTTATGTAAAAGGACATGATGATAAGGACGAAGTATTGATGGATATCCCTCCTATACAAATAAATTTAGAAACAAGATATTATATTAAACCCGATAAACTGTTTGTAGCCTTGGTAGGTAAATACAATGCCAAACAAACCGAAGTGGCTGTTGGCGATGTGGCTACCGATGCTTTTGTTGTTCTCGATTTTTTAAGCGCATGGAAAATAAACAAATATATGAAAGCGACATTTTCGCTAACCAATATACTAAACAACGATTACAGGGAGCATTACCAGTTTGATTGGGTACGCCAACCCGGAAGGAGTTTTAACGCTGGATTACAAATTAATTTTTAACACATAAAGTTCTATAAAATGAAAAAAATCTATATCACAATTGCAGCATTATTCTTGGGATTTGCACTACTAAATGCCCAAACAATTACCGTTTACCCGAGCGATGACATGACAACAAATTCAGGTAGCTCCAGCATGTTCCCTTCTGATGAGGAATTATGGGTTGCCAACTTAGCCGGGATGCAAAACTTCCATCAAACACTAATTAAATTTGATTTAACACCTTACATTGGGCAAACAATAACCAGTGCAAAAATAAATATCTATCAATTTTTTCATGCTCCTGATGGAACACCTACTCCATCAAAAATATATGCCATTACCGAAAATTGGGACGAAACAACTTGGCCAATATCAAGCAATGTAACCCACGGAACCACTGAGTATGCAAGCCCAAATTTCACCTCAACTCTTGGTTATTACGAAATTGATATTGCTAATTTGGTTAATGAGTGGTTAAATGGGAATGTTGAAAACAATGGGCTTGTTATTATTGGTAATTTGGGGACTAAGTTTGCCAAGTTTTACTCGAAAGATGCAGCCGACCAATCAAAACATCCTTTTCTTGCTATTGATGGAACAACAGGAATAAATGATATTAATATTTATGTTGACAATATTTCAGTATTTCCGAATCCGATTAGTCAAAGTGCCACTATTGACTTCAATTTACTATCTAGTCAACGAGTTAATATTATAATTGTCAATACATTAGGTGTTCAGGTACAGCAAGTTTGCAATAAGCAATTTACTGCTGGAAAACATCTTGAAACGCTCTCTTGTGATAATCTAAAAACAGGAATTTATTTTCTTAGGTTACAAACAAATGGTGCAGTTTTAAACAGAAAAATAATTATTAAATAAGTTAGGATATGCAAATAACATGTGCCGATTATAAAACTGCCGAAATGCAAATATTGCTCCATCATGTGTACGAATACAACAAAGGCTTACGGAACCTTGTATTACATACCATGAGTGCAAATGAGCAATATAAAACCGAAGAATTACTGACAAGGAAAGGAATTAGTTATTTTTTAGTAGCGGTTAATTCAAGAAAAATAAACGTGTTTTTCGGAAAAGAACAATGTGTGAAAATTATTGAATCCTTCGGCGAAAAATCACTATCAGATTTTACTGATGAAGAAGATTTTATACTCGGCACAATGCTCGGCTACGAGCGGATACAACAATGCGACAGGTATATGAAACGCAGGAGTATTGGTGTTAAACCTGTTGTAATAGATAGATTAGTAAATAGAAATTGAAACTAAGTTAACAAAGAAGCATCTTTTGAAAGATGCTTCTTTTTTTAATAACATAAAATAATCACATTTATTAGGGGTAATAAAAGTACAAAAATCACATATAATAGCTATTGCACAATAAAAAAGAACAGCGTTCTTTGTAATGTAATAAATACTTAGATTATGCAAGTACAGAAAACAGACATACGAAGAAGAATAATAGAAGTAGCAAAAGCCGAATTCTTAGAAAAAGGATACAAAAATGTTTCTATGCGAACCATAGCAAAAAATACGGGTGTAGGTTTAAGCAATATCTACAATTACTTTAAAAACAAAGACGAAATTTTAGAAGAAGTATTAAATCCATTATTAATGGCTTTTGATATAATGTTAAATAAACACAATAGCCCCGAATATATTAGTATTGATATTTTTATTTCTAAAGAATATCAACAAAAGCAAATAAATATGTTTGTTGACCTAATTAAACAGTACAGAAAAGAACTGCATCTTCTTCTTTTCCGCACTCATGGTTCTTCACTTGAAAATTATAGTGAGGAATACACTAATCGTCATACTGCTTTAGGACTGGAATATATCCAGAAGATGAAAGAAAAATATCCTCAGGTAAACACCAATATTTCAGACTTTTTTATACACACAATAAGTTCGTGGTGGATAAGTATTATCGGCGAAATTGTATCACACGATTTAGATGATAATGAAATTCAAAAGTTTATTACCGAATATATGGAATTTGGAACAGCGGGATGGAAAAAAATTATGAGAGTATAATTTTTTTGAACAAAACAGAACAATGTTCTCTATTGAGTGCTAAATACAATGAATTATTAAACCAAATAATTAGAAACAATAAAATATTAGTTTAAGATGAACACTTTATCAAAACTACAAAGTTATATGAAAGGCAGGAAAGCATTGCTTCCCGGAGCACTAGCTTTCTCAACTATCAGTACTCTTATGGGGATGTTGCCATACATATTTATATGGCTTATTGTAAAAGAGTTGTTTAATACCGGGGTAGAATATTCTCATACCCGCATTAATAGTTATGCGTGGTGGGCTGTGGGAACGGCAATTGCAGGTGTTATATTGTATTTTTTGGCTCTTACACTATCTCACTTAGCAGCATTTAGGGTAGAAACCAATATGCGACGACAGGCTATGAAAAAAATAGTGCGTATGCCTTTGGGTTTTTTCGATAACAATACAAGTGGTAGTATCCGTAAAATTATTGACGATAATGCAAGCATTACTCACATGTTTTTGGCACATCAATTACCCGACCTTGCAGGGAGTATTCTAATGCCCTTAACTGCTTTGGTACTTATTTTCGTATTCGACTGGAAACTAGGCTTAGCTTGTCTTGTCCCAATTATTATATCCATGGTAGTAATGAGCTTTATGATGGGTGGTAAAGGGAAAAAATTTATGAAAAATTATATGACTTCTCTCGAAGATATGAATACCGAAGCGGTGGAATATGTACGTGGCATTCCTGTTGTTAAAGTTTTTCAACAGTCCGTTTTTTCATTTAAAAATTTCCATAATAGCATTACTAAATACAAAAATATGGTGTTCGATTATACCAAAATATGGAAAAATCCAATGTCAATTAATACCGTAATCATTAATGGTTTCGTGTTTTTTTTAGTTCCAACAACCATTTTATTGATTGGATATTCGGGTAATTACACACTTGTGCTGGTCAACTTGTTTTTTTATATTTTGATTACTCCAGTTTTTGCCCAAAGCATAATGAAGAGTATGTATATGAATCAAGCCTTGGGACAAGCAAAAGAAGCAGTAAACAGAATAGAGAATTTAACAGATGTAGAACAGCTTCCAATATCGAGTAAACCAGAAAATATTACAAGACATAATGTTAGCTTTAAGAATGTATCGTTCAATTATCCCGGAGTCGAACAAAAAGCAATAGACAATATTAGTTTCAATATTCCCGAAGGAAAAACCGTAGCCCTAGTTGGTGCTTCCGGTAGTGGAAAAACAACCATTGCAAGACTTGTTCCACGTTTTTGGGATGCTGATACCGGGCAGGTTTGCATTGGCGAAACAGATGTAAAAGAGATTGACCACAAAGAATTGATGAATAATGTTTCGTTTGTTTTTCAGAACACCAAATTATTTAAAACAAGCCTGCTAGAGAATATTAAATATGGTAATCCGGATGCGTCAGCCGAAGCAGTGGAAAGAGCCGTAGATTTGGCACAATGTCGCGAAATTATAGACAAACTTCCTGAAGGACTAAGTTCCAAAATAGGTCTAGAAGGCACCTATCTCTCAGGAGGCGAACAGCAGCGTATTGCTTTGGCACGAGCCATTTTAAAAGATGCACCAATTGTGGTATTAGACGAAGCAACTGCTTTTACCGACCCCGAAAACGAACATCTAATACAAAAAGCCTTGGGGAAACTTACCAAAGGTAAAACGGTACTGCTTATTGCTCACAGGCTTACCAGCGTGATGGATGCAGATATTATTCTTGTAATAGATAAAAGTAAAATCGCAGAGCAAGGAAGTCATTATGAATTACTAAACAAACAAGGAATCTACTGTAAAATGTGGAAAGAATATCAACAATCAATAAAATGGACAATAGGAAAGGAGTCTCAATATGTTTAATCTATTAGAAAAACGATTTGCCTTAACACGCAAAGGAGCAAAAGATTTCAGTAAAGGCGTATTTTTCACAACCCTACTTGATATAGCACTAATGCTACCAGCAGTTTATATCTTCTTATTTCTTGAAGATTACTTACGTCCTGCTATAAATCCTTCGGCTACTATTACCAATGGTTTGTGGTATTACACTTTGCTTGGCGTATTATTTATGTTGATAATATGGGTTATTGCCAGATTTCAATATCGAAGTACATTTACTACCGTATATGACGAAAGTGCCAACCGTCGTATTTCGCTGGCCGAAAAGTTACGTAAACTACCTTTAGCATTTTTTGGCGAAAAAAATCTATCAGACCTTACATCAACCATTATGGACGATAGTACTGAATTGGAACATACCTTTTCACATGCCGTTCCGCAATTACTCGCTTCAATTATAAGTATGGTATTAATTGGAATAGGAATGTTTTTTTATAATTGGCAACTATCGCTGGCTCTGTTTTGGGTAGTTCCTTTAGCAGCAGCTGTACTTTTAATGTCTAAGAAATTATTACATAAAGAATTTCAAATTAATTATCAAGACAAAAGAGATGTAAGTGAGAAAATTCAGGAAGGATTAGATACCATACAGGAGATAAAATCATATAATCGGGAAGATACTTATCTGAACGAATTAAACCAAAGTCTCGATATTTATGAAAAACAATTAATAAAAGGAGAATTATTGGCTGGTGGCCTTGTAAATTCTTCGCAGAGTTTATTAAAACTAGGATTAGTAAGTGTTATTATTGTTGGAGTACAACTCCTTTCAGCCGGAACCATTGATTTGTTTATTTATCTTATTTTTTTGGTGATTGCTACGAGAATTTACAATCCAATAAATGAAGTATTTAATAATTTGGCAGCCTTATTTTATCTTGATATTCGTATTAACAGAATGAATGAGATGGAAGCCTTACCAATTCAACAAGGTAAAACTGATTTCAAACCACAAAATTTTGATATTGTATTCGACGATGTATGTTTTTCTTACGAAACAGGAAAACAGGTTTTACAAAATGTTTCGTTTACAGCCAAACAGGGAGAAGTAACTGCATTGGTTGGTCCATCAGGAGGAGGAAAAAGTACTTCTGCTAAACTTGCCGCTCGTTTTTGGGATATTAATAGTGGAAAAATATTATTAGGAAACCAAGATATCAGCGAAATAGACCCAGAAACCTTACTACAAAACTATTCGGTTGTCTTTCAGGATGTAGTGCTATTTAATTCCAGTATAATAGACAATATTCGCATAGGAAGAAAAAATGCTACTGATGAAGAAGTAATCCAAATAGCAAAATTAGCACAGTGTGATGATTTTATAAACAAAATGCCCAATGGTTATAATACGGTTATTGGAGAAAATGGAGAAACCCTTTCTGGTGGCGAACGGCAACGTATTTCTATAGCCCGTGCCTTACTTAAAGATGCTCCAATTGTTTTACTCGACGAAGCTACTGCCTCTTTAGATGTAGAAAACGAAACCAAAATTCAGGCAGGTATTTCGGAACTAGTGCGTAACAAAACGGTGTTAATTATTGCTCATAGAATGCGTACGGTAGCTAATGCAGATAAAATAGTAGTTTTTAAAAATGGAAAAGTGGAAGAAAGTGGAAATCCTAAAACCTTAAAGCAAGAAAATGGTGTGTTTGCAAAAATGGTAGAACGGCAAATGGGGAAAGGAAATCTAAAAGAAACACAATTGACAATTTAAATTGATAGTATAAACAGATATAGAATGAAACAAGAACATAATCATAGCAAAAGTGAACATCACCATCATCATCATACAAATAATTTGCGAGGCAAAAAGCTATTGTGGGTAGCACTGCTAAATTTTTCCATAACAATAGTTCAAATTGTGGGAGGCATAATTTCAAACAGTCTTTCGTTGCTCTCCGATGCCCTGCACAATTTGGGCGATTCATCGGCAATTTTTATTGCATTTTTAGCAGGCAAAAAAAGCCATAAAGCCCCAGATGAACAACACACTTTTGGATATAAACGCGTGGAAATTTTAGCCGCTTTATTTAACGCAATTGTGCTTATTTCAATTTGCATATTCTTGTTTTTCGAAGCCTACGAACGCTTAATAGATCCGCAGCCAATAAAAGGGAAAATAATGTTTATTGTTGCCATATTTGGTTTGTTGGCAAACCTAATTTCGGCTCTTGTTTTAAGCAAAGACAAAAATCATAATCTCAACGTTAAAGCAGCATACCTGCATTTACTGGGCGACACACTTTCGTCGTTGGCAGTCATTTTGGGTGGAATTGCCATTTGGCTTTATGGGTTTTTTTGGATTGACCCACTTATTACCATTCTAGTAGGTATTTATATTATTTATCATACATGGGGGATAGTAAAACAAACGGTGGATATTTTAATGCAAAATACTCCTTCTAATCTTAATCTTAACGAAATAAAACAACAGGTTGAATTAATAGATGAAATAGATAATATTCACCATGTACATGTTTGGAAACTTGACGATAAACAAATCCACCTTGAGACACACCTTAACCTCAGAAATAATATAAATATGGTTGAAATGATGATTATAAAGGAAAAAACTGAAAATCTATTAAAAAAAACCTTTAGCATAAATCATGTCACTCTGCAAATCGGATACAATTGTTGTTCGAACAATAATCAACTTATAAAAACAAATATTAATCAGTATTAAAAGATATAAAAATGAATAAATCAATAAAAATAGGATTTGGAGAAATACACAATTTACTTTTTAAAAGTTATCTCCCCAATATTATAAATGCAGCAGTAGAAGTTTCAGTATTTGAAACTTTAATGAATGAATCATTAAGTTATATCGAATTAGCAAAGAAATTAAATACCGATATTAGAATTACTCTTAAGTATCAATCTTGCACAGTATCAGGATGGTAAATACAGCCTAACAGCACAATCAAAAGAATATTTAACTCAAAGTTCGAACATTAATCAACTAAAAGCAATAAAAGGATTTGTTGTAAATGAAGGTCCTTTTTGCAAATTAACACAAGCACTAAAAGGAGATATTCCACCATTTGAGCAAGATATGTGGAGTACCGAAGAATCAATAAAAGATGTAGAGCAAGGTTCTAAAGCAGGTGCAATACAAAATGTTGTGAACTTTGTTAAAGAAATCCCTGAGTTTAAACAGGCAAAGAAAATGTGCGACTTTGCAGGTAATTCGGGTTATTATTCATTTTCGTTTTTAAACGAAAATAAAAATTTATATGCTTCTGTTTACGAT
>JAYEOD010000477.1:0-1706 GCA_034722575.1 Bacteroidota bacterium
TAGTATTAATTCTGTTTCTCTTCTCCTCTTTCAGCCTTATGGCTCAGGAAAATTTATCGGTGAGCAGAGCAATAGAGATAGGACTTGAGAATAACTATCAAATAAAAATTAGCGGGTTAAATATTGATATAGCTAAAGAAAATACCGGATGGGCTTCTGTAGGAGCTTACCCAACTGTTAATGTTGGCGCTATTAATATTAATCGTTTCGATGATAATAGCACAGGAAAATTTACAACAAATTCTTTTTCGCCAAATATCACGGCTAATATGGTTTTGTTTAATGGTTTTGCCATCAGAATAAATAAGGAAAGAATGGATCTGTTACAAGATGCTTCTGAGGGCAACGAAACTATTGTAATAGAAAATACTCTTCAAGCAATTATTCTTGGATACAACAAAGTTTTACTCGAAAAACAGAAGTTAGAAGTTGTAAAAGAGGTAATGGAACTTTCGCGCGATAGATTCAACTATGAAAAAACCAAAAAAGAGATTGGTGCTTCGGTAACATTTAATGTGCTACAGGCTAAAAACGCATATCTCAGCGACTCTTCCAACTATCTGATTCAGCAAAACAATTTTAAAAACACTAAAAGGAATTTGAATCTGTTACTAGCTGTTGATATAAAAAAAGAGTACGTTTTCACGGATGAGTATAAAATAAACATACAAAATTTTGAGCTTGAAAATCTTGAAAACAAACTACTACAAAATAATAGCACTATAAAAAATCAATACATCAATCAAAAGATTTTACAACAAGTTGTTGCTTTAAAAAAGAGCGCTTTATATCCTACAATAGCAATGCAATCGGGATACGACCACTCTTCGATGAGGACAAAACCCGATGGTATGGATGCCTCTACATCAAACTCTTTCGACTACTACGCAAATTTTACTTTAAGCTTTAATTTGTATAACGCAGGAAATACCAGAGGCGATATTAAATCGGCTAAAATCGATGAAAAAATTGGAGCACTACGCATCGAAGAGATGAAAAAACAAATGATAAATACTTTATATGCCACATACGATTTTTATAATGTCCGTCAACAACTTTACAGTGTTGCAGTAGAAAATATGGCTGCCTCAAAACTAAATATGCAAATTGCAGAAGATAAATTTAAAGCGGGTACAATAACCTCTTTTAACTATCGCGATATTCAGATGGTTTATCTAAATTCTGCTTTAAATAAATTTCAATCGATATATAATCTTATTGATTCGAGAACAGAATTAATTAGAATAACCGGCGGTATTATTGAGGAAAAATAAAAAAAAGCCCTTGTTTTTTCATTGTATATTGAGCGACAAGGGCTTTTCTGTTTTTAACAATCTACTAAATCTAATAGCACGGTGCGCTGCACCTTGGGTTTAGTTTTAGCTATTCCTTTATCGTCTATAAATAACACATCTCATGATTATTGATATTTTATAATGCTTGGCATTTATTTTAGGTGCAAAGTATGGTGCTCTGCACCTTGGGTTTAGCTTTAGCTGTTCCTTTATCGTCTATAAAATAGCACATCTCCATAATTATTAAAATCTTATAATACTTAGCATTTATTTTAGGTGCAAAGTATGGTGCTCTGCACCTTGGGTTTAGCTTTAGCTGTTCCTTTATCGTCTATAAAATAGCACGTCTCCATAATTATTAAAATCTTATAATACTTAGCATTTATTTTAGGTGCAAAGTATGGTGCTCTG
>JAYEOD010000478.1:0-1703 GCA_034722575.1 Bacteroidota bacterium
TCTGATTTTCTAACACTTGCAAACAGCAGCAGACTCTCAATAATTTGTTGCATTTTATTACCACTCTGCAATATTTTACTATTATATTGTTTTATCTCTTTTTCAGAAAACTCACTATACTCTTCAATAATTAAATCTGAAAACCCAATTATTGTACTCAACGGATTTTTTAAATCGTGAGCTACAGTATGCGAAAAAGCATCCAATTCTTCATTACGTTCCTGAAGCTGTTTTGCATGTTGCCTTAACTCTTCTCGCACTTTTCTTTTTTCGGTAACATCTTCTTTTATAGCCAAATAACTAACTATCTCATCCTGCTCATCTTTAATCGGTGTAATTATCGCTTGTTCCCAATATAAATCACCAAATTTTGTTTTATTACAAAACTCGCCACTCCACATTTTTCCTGAAGAGATAGTTTCCCACATCTCAATATAATACTCTACAGGCTGTACTCCTGATTTTAATATTCTTGGATTTTGCCCCAAAGCCTCTTCTGCTGTATATCCCGTAAGCTGCGTAAACTTAGGATTTGTATATTCTATATTTCCTCTCACATCTGTAATAACTATTGTACTCGCACTTTGCTCTACTGCTGTTGACAATTTTAATATACGCTCTTCAACTTTTTTACGCTCGTTTATCGCTTTTTCTAATTCATTTCTCGAAACAGTAACTTTTTGTAAATCATGTTTCATCTGATTAAAAGAAGATGCTAAATGACCTATCTCATTTTTTGATTTTAATAATTCGGGAGGAATAGGAGAAATAAAATCACCTTTACTAATAACAGAAACATTTTTTTCTAATTTCTTTATCGGAATAAATATTGAACGAATAATAAAGCTCAAAAGCCCTACAGACAGCATCGCCGCAATCATTAACGAAAACAATAAATAAAAAGAGTTGGTATTTATTTGTTTTAAATCATCCGCCAAGAGTTGGCTAGTATTTATACCTTGCATAAAATAAGGGCTGACCAAAATAGAAAATTTCACTATTTCACTATCAATCTTTTCTTTTACTACATCTAGTTCGTCTCTATTAGCGCCATTTTCTATCAATAAAAGATATTCTAGGATATTATTTTTATATGCCGATATTATCACATCTATTTTATTCAAAAACTCCGGGCTATCTGAGTCGTAATGGTACGCCCTATGCTTTAAAGCCTGTTCTCGCAATTTACGTAACGCTATATAAGTTTTTTCCCTATCTTCAAGATTTAAAGTTACAGAATACTCGAAAGCAGACTGTCTAGATAACAAGAGCTCTTTTTCTATTTCTCCGGCTGCAATTGAACCCGGAAGTATCTTATCGGCATACTGTTCTAATTTTACAGCAAACCCCATTTGACTTTTAATAGTTATTACGCCTATAGTTATTATAAAAACTAAAAACGCCAAAACAATTAGCCGTAATTTATTTTTTATGTTCATATTTTTATAATTTACTTTCTAATTATCATATGGAGCTCACCATTATTGTGCAATCATTATGCTAAGCCCCAACTACTAAGTTAATATTTTTTAACTTAAAAACATACGTTTTAATTTCGTTTTCTATCTGTATTATTCGAAACACTTCTATGCAACGGAAACTTGCACCACTATCGTTTATGTTTTGTAACAATTAGCATCGTTACATTATCATTACTCAGTTATAGCAATTAAACATCAAAATACCCGATAAACCCTTCATCT
>JAYEOD010000479.1:0-8631 GCA_034722575.1 Bacteroidota bacterium
TCTCTTTTCGCTTCTTGATAGTTTTAGGAATCATCCTGTAAAAGTCGAAATGGGCTTTTGCCACAGCCAGTAAGTCTTTTATACTTCCATCTATTGCAAATTTTAGTGCTGCAATTCCATCCATAACTAATCTCAGAAAAAGTATGGGGAGTACAATATTTGAAGGAAGATTTTTTAACAGCATCATATTATTATTTCTGATATTCAGATACGCTTTGAAGCTGGAAATTTTTGGCAGTGTGCCGCCACCAACATGATAGATGGTCGATTTTGGGGTGAACATAATTTTGTATCCGTGATTTTTTAATCGCCAGCAAAAATCAATCTCTTCCATATGCGCAAAAAAATCTTCATCTAATCCTCCGTGGTTGTGGTATAGCTCTGCCCGAACAAACATGCAGGCTCCCGAAGCCCAAAATATCTCTTGTTGGTTATTGTATTGATGTGTATCTTTTTCGAGCGACTGAAATATTCTTCCGCGGCAAAATGGGTAACCTAAAATATCGATATATCCACCTGCGGCTCCGGCATACTCGAAATATTCCGGGGCGTCATAAGAGAGTAGTTTTGGCTGTGCCGCCGCTATGTTTTTATCGGCGTCCATCATTTCAATTACCGGTTCTATCCAGTTTTTTGTCACTTCTACATCCGAATTTAGCAAAACATAATATTCAGCATCTATTTGTTTTAGAGCGTCATTATATCCTTTTGCGAATCCTCCGTTTGTGGCATTTACAATTATGCGTATTTCAGGAAAATATTTTTTTAGAAAAGTAACAGAATCATCCTTAGAATCGTTGTCGGCAACAACTATTTCTGTATATTCATTATTACTGTACTCGATAACTTTTGGAAGAAATTTTTTAAGAAAATCTCTTCCATTCCAATTTAGGATTACTACTGCTACTTTTGTCAATTTGTGTTTTTGTTTTATTTAAAGTTGAGTTTTATAAAATTTAAAATCTAATAAGGCATGTCATATACATCTTTTTGAGTTCCGTAGATCTCTTTATTATTTCCGCCTTCATCGTCAACATTAGTAGGCTGTATTCCCATGTTAAGTTTTGCTTTCCATTGTCTGTCGTTTATTTCTCCCGGAACATCTGAATGAAGTAAATAGTACATATTAGTAGCTCTGTTTAAAGCGGTAAATACAAACTTTTTATTGCGAAATTGTTTTAATTGATAGTAGTGCCATATCTCATATGGGTAAATGGTTGTGATATTATCACTTTTTACTATGGTGTTTGGTGCTCCGTATTTTAAGAATACTCTGCCGCGGTCGGTGGTGTATCCTCTCTTTACTGTCGTGCCAAATTTTTCATCAGCAATTTTCACTTGCGCGAAATATTCGTCCCACTCTAACTCCGGATTGGTTGGATTTCTTTTTAACCAAAAACTATAGAAAAAGCGTTTTAAAATATCTATATCTTGTTTTTCTATTTCGTTATGAATAAACATTAATTCCATTCGTGTAGCAGTTGGTGTTGTTGATTTTATATATGATAAAATTAATTTTTTATTTGTGATTTTATCAACAAAACTATTTGTGATTTCTGTATCTACAAAATCTTTTACTTCTAATTTTAAATCGGGATTACTTCGTTGGAAGAAAAGTTCTTTTTTAGCTTTTAGCTGATTGTTTTTGTCGTATGTTTCAATCATTAAAAAGTAATTTCCCGAAGGAAGTGAAGCGATATCAAATTCATGAAAAATAACATGTACTGGTTTTGCTTTTAATCGCTTTACGCGGGTGAAGTTTTCAAGAACTTCGTTGGTGTTATACGATTTTATATAATATTTTATCAGAAAGTCGCTATTTTCTCCCATCTGTTTATCAGTATTATATAGCTCCGAATAGAATGTGAATTTGTCTTTGCTGTTGTTATAAAAATTCGAAGGATAAGGAATAACGTCGTAACCACTTTTAGAAAGGATGTTCTCTTTTTCTGTTTTAGAATATGAGTTAACCATCTCTACATCCGAAAAAGCAATATCGTTATTGTTATAGTTAATTTCAATAGGCTGCGAGTTAACAAATGGTTTGGCATTGGAATTTTTATCCGAAATTTTTATAACAAAGTCGTAATCACCATTTGGCAGAGAAAATCTGCGCTGATCTAATAAGCCGGGAGTTTGTAGTGTAGTATCCTTTACGGGAGTTCCCATTAGCTCAATTTTTTCAAAATCAACTATTTTATCACCTTGTTTAAAAAGGAAAGTGACTTCAATAGCAGCTTGAAAGTCGCCGTTTTCATTTTGTGCATAATTAACACTGTTCCCGTCAACAGCTAAATAGGTCTCAATATAAGAACCATCAGCCGGAGAGTAAAATGTTGCATACGATAATAATGCTGTTAATTTTTTAGCTTCTGCATTAGAGAAAACTAAAAAACTAAGTAGTATGAGAGTGATAACTTTCTTCATAAGTTTATAGTATTTGTTTACGAAACAAATGTAGTATGAGAGAGTGTATTTTGCAACGAAATTATTTTTTATTCGGAATAATAGACGTAAATATTGTTAAAAAGAGGTGTGTTGATTGTTTTTTGGGTGTCGGTAATATTGTGGATACCTAAATAGCGCTAACCGTTTTAGGTATCCACAAATTGTAATTTTTAATTAATCTTTAACTATAATCTCTTTAAGTTTTATATCAGGATGAATAATATATACTATATAACTTCCTTTGGGTTGGTTTGTTAAATCTAATTGAAGATGAGATTTAGAAATAGATAATTCAATAGTTTTATTAATCACCTCTTTCCCCATCATGTCAATTACTTTTAATACAGCGCTTCCCGAAATACCGTTAATATCAATATTTATTAATCCTTTAGTTGGATTAGGATAGATATCTAAGATATTATCAAGATTAGGTTTGTCGATATATAAAGCCGAACCTTTGCTAAAACAGTAGCGTAACTCACCACCAAATTCAGCTTCAAAGTTTTTTAAAATATCACCTTCGTCATTATACATCCTTAAATAACCGGAACCTTGAGCACCCCATGCCCAATACGAAAGCCCTGTTAATTCATCATCTGTTAAGATAAGTGTATAACAACCATTCTCAAGATTCAATGTATCTTGGTAAATAGTTTCCGACTCAAACTCATCTCTGCTAAAAACAACATTTCCTTTTAAATCAACAATGCTTAAAGCAAAATCTTCAGGGCGCTTATTCATGCGCATCTTTAATATTATCGGAGAGTTAATTAAATCAGGAATATTAAATTCGGAATTATAAACGTCATTATCAGCATACTGATCCTCTTGTCCGTTAGGAGAAACCACCTTTGCAGTGAAAACATGCTTTCCATCGCCAAGCCAGAACTGGTCACTTCTTACCGGAAGCTCTACTGTTTCTTCTCTGTTTGTTAATAATTCGCCTGTCCATTTGTAGGTATATGTTTCACCACCGGAAACGCTATATTCAATATTTACAGAAGTAAGTGTTTCTGTTCCATTGTTTCTTATTATAACTTTAGGAGTGCTACAAATAGGATTTTTTCTGGAGTAATATCTTATTGAATTAGGATTAATCACATCATATAATTCGGCATCGAGACTGTTATTTTGTTCTCCATATTCAAAAAGATGCATTGCTATAACATAATTTCCCCATCCCATGCCAGCGTTATTGTCGGGCACTTTCGTGATGTCATAATCGATATTGATTTTATTACCAATAATATAGTCGCTTAAATCGAAAGAAAAATCTTTTACTTTATCTCCCGGGCACCAGCCTTCGCGAGCTCCAAGCCATGTTCCTCCCTGAGGATAAACAGGATTCATAGCACACTCGGTATATTGAAAAATATGCCAATTTGCTACTCTGGTACCATTAGCCAAAATATAATGTGTGTTATCTTTCCACTCGCAGCAGTGAGGATAATTTCCTGTGTTACTGTTATGTCCATGTCCCGTTAAACGAGATGTGATTTTTACTCCTTCTGTTTCAGGAAGAAGATCAATTGCAATATCACTTAATTTAGAATCATCAGAAAGATCTTTATAATAATAACTTCTCATTTTACCCCATGGGCGTTGCATTTTTAAAACATCACGCGGTGGAGTGCCTTTTATCATAAGAAATTTAATATCTATCAACTCCTGTTGATTTCCTGCGCTTATATCAACATCTCCTTGTAGTAAATCAGCATAATCAGTAACATCATATACCCAAGTAAATCCTTCGTTTCCAAGGTCTAAATTTATCCCGTAAGGAGTAATAAAGCGACCTATTTCATATGGATTAATAATTTCAAAAGGCTCTTCGTAATACGGATAGTCAACCTTTATTATAGTTTCGTAACCCGGATAATTAATAAAATCTACAATTTGATTATCATTATAAACATATCTGTAACCACCAAGATACGTTTCGATAGTGTCGGTTGGTATAGTAGGGTTCTCCTCATCAAAATAGACTATCTGTACTTTTGAATCTGCTATAGAGTCTGTTATCATTGTAGTTACAAATTGATAATTGTCAGATTCAAGACGCTCGAAGATGACCTCAGGACGGAAAGCAGATTTTTCAAAGTCCATTTTTAAATCGTTACCGGGAATCTTATACCATGAAGGTAGTCCGAAACACTCTGCATGGCAAGCATTCCCCGACTTATCAGTAATTTCAGGTACATCGGGAGTATCGAAAGTGTAATATGCTACTAAACCCTCTTCTTCGGTAGGATTAGCAATTGTTCTAAAAGGATCTAAAGCTATCTCTTCATTATCGCGAGAGTAGTTATATAAACGAAACTCATCAATAATCATATCGGCATAAGTATCATTTTCCCAATTACTTTTTCCTATAAAATTTCTGGTTCTAACCGTATCTTCAGGAGGAGCAAGAAGTCCTATCTTTACTAATTCGCCATTAAGAAATACATGCCCCTGGCGTTCGTACATTAATTTTAATGTTAAATGAGTCCATTCATTTTTTGGTAATGGGTCATCCAACTCAAAAGAGCGATTAGCTGATTCGGTGTTTACGTGAAAAGATAATTTTCCGGAAGTGCTTTTCGATAGAGCAATAATTATATTATTTTTATTGGCTCCATTACCAAAATCAAAAACGCGACTCCAATTATTATCAGATTTTTTATTTAGCCATACCTCGAAAGTGAAATCACTATTAAAGTATTTGTCATCTTTAGCATCAAGAAAATCCATTTCGCCATCAAAATTCAGCGCATAGTCGGTACCGGCCGAGTGATGGGATAAATCAAGAGTTTTATCATAAACTAAAGAACCAAATACTTCGGTATAAATTCCGGTTTCGTTATTATTAAAACTAACATCAACTAAAATATTGCTGACTCCGTCCCACTCAAAAGCATTAGTAAAATTAATTGTTAACCATTCGGCGCTGCCAATCTCTACCGGTCCGTAAAACACAGTATCCATATCCATCATTAAAGTTTGCCCCGAAACAATTGTTTCGCTGCAATTTGCAAGTCGTACCATGCACTTTTGTAGATCAGAACCGGCAGTAGCAATATGAAATTTCATTCCGGATATTTTTCCGGCAGTCATATTAGAGGTTGATAATTCATTTGCTGTGTAAATAAATTGAGATCTACCATCAGTAGAATCTGAGCTAAATACCTCTTTTGAGATGCTATTACCATCAAATATTTGAAACTGCTCGAGAGAAGTTGTATCGTTATACAGTATAGAATAATAGTTAGACTGGTAAAAAGAGTAAGCAGGTGTGGTACGTAAGAGTATGGAATCTGCTGTTTGGTTATTGATAAATGTAAAGTTAGGATGAGAACATAAAGTAGAATCATACACGCCGGTATGATCATAAAATTTTGTGTAAGTTAAATAGTCCCACTCACCACAAGCATAGTGGTCGTGAGTAGTAGCAATATCACATTTTAAATTGTAATACATTAATATTTTCCTAAACGATTCCCCTTCAGGGAATTGCCATACACCTCTTCGTGAAGTAATAGAATCGTATGTAAAGGTTTGAACAACTATGGTATCTTGAGCTTTTGAGCTAAAAGAAAGTAAAACAAATAACAGTAAAAGAGATCTGGTAAAGAGTTTCATTTTTTCTATATTTTAGTTAGTATATAGTATCGACAACCAAATATACTTTTATGTTGCATATTATCAAAATATTTTTTTTTACTGTTTATGAGTAGTTAATTTTCATATAGATTTGAATTATCAACATCCGATTATTTAGATGAGGTTTAAATAAGATTGTGTTTGGGATGGGGGTAAGCCCAAACCATTGAAACAAAACCATTCTATTTACTACACATTTTTTATAAAAAAGATATTAACAATTTGTCGCTATATTTTCGTCGTTAGATAAAAAATTGATTTTATCGTAAAAAAAAATAATTATTTTTGCCCACCGAGGATTTAAAAACCAGTTAAACGATTAAAAATTAAACGATGAAGAAACTATTGTTAACAGCAACATTCTTAATTATAATGATTGCTATTAATGCGCAAAATGTGCAATTACATTATGATTATGGAAAAGACAGGGGGTATCTCACATCTACTGTAGAGATGTTTAAGCCCGACAAATGGGGTGCAACGTTTTTTTTTATTGATATGAACTATTCTGTAGCCGATAATGTTGACGGTATAAGTTTGGGTTATTGGGAAATTGCCAGAACCTTAAAATTAGGGAAAGCCACTCCTTTTAGCGCTCATTTTGAGTATAACGGAGGAATGGGGAAATATATTAAAGGGGAATCTGCTGAAGAGGAATCTATGGCTGCCTTTACTATTAACGATGCATATCTTGTGGGTATTGATTACTCTTGGAATGCAAGCGACTTTTCTAAAGGATTTTCTTTAAAAGCTCTGTATAAAAGCATTAAAGATATTGATAATGCATCATTTCAAATTACGGGGGTGTGGTATTACAATGCTTTCGATAGTAAATTAACCTTTAGCGGTTTTGCAGATTTTTGGAAAGAGGAGAAAGATTTTGATTTTGATGGTGAAGCAGATGGCGACTATGTGTTTTTGACCGAACCTCAGCTGTGGTATAACGCTACTAAAAATATTTCGATTGGTGGTGAAGTGGAGCTAAGCAACAATTTTGTGACCGATGAATTTAAAGTAATGCCAACGGCAGCAATAAAATGGACTTTTTAATATTGTAAATTATGTTTGAAAAACTATTTAAATTAAAAGAACACAAAACCACTGCTCGTACAGAAATTATAGCCGGTATTACTACTTTTATGACAATGGCTTATATTTTGGCTGTAAACCCTGATTTCCTTAGCGCTACAGGGATGGACAAAAATGCACTATTTACTGCTACAGCAATTTCTGCTATAGTAGGTACTTTGGTAATGGCTTTTGTTGCTAATTATCCTTTTGCTCTTGCTCCGGGAATGGGGCTAAATGCATTTTTTGCTTTTACTGTTGTAATAGGAATGGGATATACATGGGAATTTGCTTTAACAGCAGTGTTTCTTGAAGGGATTATATTTTTGTTTCTAACAGCATTTAATATCCGTGAGCTGATAGTGAATTCAATTCCTATGAATGTGAAGCACTCCATTTCTGCAGGAATTGGATTGTTTATAGCTTTTATTGGATTACAAAATGCCGAAATTATTGTTGATAATGATGCTACCTTAGTATCTCTTGGTAATATGGGAAGCGAAACGGTTTGGGTTGCTGTATTTGGTATTGTTCTTTCAGGTGTACTTCTTGCTAGAAATGTTAAAGGGGCACTACTTATAGGGATTCTTGGTTCTACAGCGTTGGCAATTGCATTGGGAGTAATATCACTGCCCGAAACGTCTATTGTAACAACACCGCCGTCGTTAGAGCCAATATTCTGGAAATTTGAGTTTTCTCAGGTCTTTACTGTTGATATGCTGTTTGTATTATTTACTTTCTTGTTTGTTGATATGTTTGATACTGTTGGTACACTTGTAGGAGTTGCCGATAAAGCTGAAATGCTTGATAAAGATGGTAAATTACCAAAAGTAAAACAGGCACTGTTTGCCGATTCAATAGGTACTACAGTAGGTTCTATTTTAGGAACAAGTACTGTAACAACATATGTAGAAAGTGCTTCAGGAGTATCGGAAGGCGGACGAACAGGATTAACAGCGCTTACTGTTGCTTTTATGTTTGCTATTTCTCTGTTTTTTGCTCCTCTGTTTACAATGATACCGTCGTCTGCTACAGCTCCGGCTTTAGTGTTGGTAGGTTTGTTTATGATGTCGCCGATAAAGAAAATTGACCTGACCGATTTTACAGAAGCAATTCCGGCTTTTCTTACTATTCTTATAATGCCATTAACTTATAGCATTGCCGAAGGTATTGTGTTTGGTATGTTGAGTTATGTGATATTGAAAGTATTAACAGGAAAGCGTAAAGAAATTTCTATAGTGATGTTTGTTATTGCTATTTTATTTATTGGTAAGTTTTTTATGTAATCAGTAAATTATATATTATTTCATCTTGGGCTTTATATATATATCTATTTAAAATATTATATTGGCAATGGGATAAAAAAAATGCACAGATTTGGCTTATTTTAGATAAGAAAAAAATCTCTTCTGAATTTGAAATGGAAGGTCCTTTAAAAGATGATAAGGAAAATGTGAAAAGATTTTGTGAAAA
>JAYEOD010000480.1:0-8576 GCA_034722575.1 Bacteroidota bacterium
TCTCTTTGCAAAGCATAAGTTCGGCCGGGTGATCTTCGAACAAGTTCTCAGCTTCCCGGTCTCTCTAATGCTTCGCTGCGAGCTGAATAACATTTTTCTGAATGCCAATCCAATTACTTATTTTTATCAATACGGTTGCAAACCTTAAAGGTTTATCTATCGAAATCCTGTTGGCTGTTAACTCATATAATCATTCTCGTGTGTGTTAAAAATTGTTTAACATGGGCGGTTCATTACGAAAGAAAGTTTGTTTTTTATTGATTAAGGCTCTATTAATTTAAATATTATTAGTTTTGTGTTTTTGTATTTTAATTATTAACCTGACGGATATTTTTTTTAGATTGTTGTTAGGCTGCATATTTAATATCCTTATGCTTAAAATATTTCCTAACCCTATCCTGATTATTTTGTAGTAAATTCATATGTTCCTCTACATAGTCTTTTAATTTTTGTTGATTCTTAGGAGCAGGTTTTTGAGATAACCCAAACTTTAAATCACAATTTAAACATTCATCAGTATTCTTTTCAGGCCTTAAATTCAAATAGTAAATGCAATTTTTTAGGAGATCTTTATAATTAAATATTCACAATAGCAATCCAAACAGTTATGGCGAATAAACAAAACCAAGCACCGCTAAAATATCGCAGGAGAATGTTTGATTGCTATGGTAAGTTTCATTTATTCCCCTTTTCAAATTGACTTAATAAATTATATTTTGTCTTTCTCATATTCCATCTCTCCCGTGCATATTGCTGCATATCTGTAATAGTATCTGTCTCGTCAACTATTTCAAATCCAAGAAGGGTTTCAATAATATCTTCCATTGTTACTATTCCATCAACACCACCATACTCCTCAACAACAAGAGCAATATGCTCTTGTTTCTCCAAAAGGGTTTCCCATACGCTAAACAGCGGATTTGTGTCGGGTACTATTAAAATATTTCGTTTAATATCTTTAAGTTTAAGCCCTATTCGATCTTCTGCAAGTTTTTCAAAAACAGCCTGTCGAAAAACATAACCTGTTATATTTTCAGTATTCTCTGAATAAATTGGTATTCTTGAAAAATGCAAAAACTCTTTATTTTTAAGAAAATCTTTTAGAGTCATATTCTCATCTGCAACCGAAACCACAACTCTGGGAGTCATTATTTCGGAGACTCTAATGCTTTTAAGTCGAATTAAATTTTGAATGATTTTATTCTCTTTTTCGCCAAAGATTCCCTCTTTTCTACCAATATTCGCTAATACCGATATCTCTTCCCTGCTTATGCTTGATTCATTACTGCTCTTAGAGAAGAGTCTTGTTATATACGGAAATATTATTACTAAAGGATAAGTAATAAAAATGGTGATTCTAATTGCACGTCCCGAGATCATTGCTAATTCTCGCCAATATCTTGCTCCTATCGTTTTTGGAATTATTTCCGATAGAACAAGAATCAAAAGGGTAAGGACTGCTGATACAACTCCAAAATAAACCTCTCCGAAAACTTTTGTTGCCTGCGCTCCAACACCGGCTGCTCCAACAGTATGAGCAATCGTATTTAAAGATAATATAGCAGACAAAGGTCGGCCAACATCTTGCTTTAGCTTAATAAACTTTTTTGCAGAATTACTTCCACTCCCTTCTTTCACCGTCAAATAAGAAACTGTAGTAGAAAGCAAAACAGCTTCCATTATCGAACAAAGAAATGAAACAATTAATGCGAGAGATAAATAAAAAAGTAAAAGTGTCATTATTTATTTTTCTTACGAAAGGTTAAAGGTATCACTTTTTATTTTATTATCTCTTGATAATTAATTTTTTATGAAAAAGCTCCTTTGTAAATATCAAATATTTTAAACAGCTCTACCTTTTTTTGCAAAACTCTCTTTTTACTGTTTAAAAATTAGTACGGGGTGGTACAGAAAAAATTACAGGAAGACACAAACAACACCTTTAATTAATTACCGGGAATGTAATTACAATGCACTGACAGTAAGCAACAATATATTATACGATTGTATAAACATTGCGTTATATACTTTTAAAAACTATTTGATGCTAATCGGTAATACTACAGCTGTCACAATTTTTTCTTTCGATAGCGTCTAGTGTTTTTGGACAATAAATTTTTCTTTTTTTCATCACCTTGTTATGACCAATTTGTGTTTCAGGGAATTTTTGATTTTTAAAAAACAAAACCTTTATCCCCATTAAAAGAACGGCAATGAAAACTAACACTAACGTCAACAAAAATAATTTTATCATCTCTCTATATTTTTTTTGCAAAGTTACGTTTTATATTAAATCAACACTAATTAAGTTGTAAAATACTTTTTTATCGATCACAGACATTTCAGTCCGCTTATATTTTTTAATCTTCTAAAAACAATCTATTTTTGTACCATGGCTTTAATTATTTGTAAAGACTTACGCTGGGGGAACATTCCGGAACATTATTTCGACCATATTTGGGAGAGCTATCTTAAATACGGGAAAATACCTCGCAACGATAATGAATATCTTACCATCAACGGCGAACAAAATTTCGACTTAGATAAAATTATAGATCACCTTTTAAAATAAAACAATCCATTATTCGTAATTACCCCAACCACATAATAACAATCCTCTTACTGCCAAAATCACAAAAAAAATCTTTTAATTACGTTGTTGATACAACCTTTTGCAGGTTTTTGTTATCTATTTATAACAACAAATATTGTGAAATAATTACTTTTGCACCATATTTATAGTTGTTAAAATTGCTTGACGCAAAATAACAGAAAATCTAATTCAATCATTGACACACTATACGAATGTTTAAACAAACCAAATACATTGTACTCCTAGCCTCACTACTATTATTCTGTGGGGTTTCATTTTCACAAACAGGTTCTATAAGAGGATTTATTTACGACGAAGATAGCGGCGAGCCGATAATTTTTACAAATGCATATTTAAAAGGGACTACCCGTGGAGCCACTACTGATGTAAATGGATTTTTTGCTATAACAAACATTCCGGCGGGCGATTATGTATTTACTGTTACATATATGGGTTACAACACACTAGAGAAGCCAATGACAGTATATGGGGGCGATATTACTTCACAAAAATTTTATTTAAAGGCCTCTTCGTATCAAATTGAGGGGGTTAGTATTTCGGCCGGGAAAATAGAAGCTACAACCGAAACAAAAACTTCGGTAGTAAAACTTACGCCGGCACAGATAAATAAAATTCCTTCGGTGGGCGGACAACCGGATATTGCTCAGTATTTACAAGTGATTCCGGGTGTTGTATTTACAGGCGACCAAGGTGGTCAGCTCTACATCCGCGGTGGTTCACCAATTCAAAACAAGGTGCTTTTAGATGGGATGACTATCTACAATCCTTTTCACTCTATTGGAATGTTTTCGGTTTTTGATACTGATATTTTACGAAGTGTTG
This sequence comes from Bacteroidota bacterium, assembly GCA_034722575.1. Taxonomy (GTDB): domain Bacteria; phylum Bacteroidota; class Bacteroidia; order Bacteroidales; family JAIPAH01; genus JAIPAH01. Next base: position 3,437 of record JAYEOD010000480.1, read on the forward strand.
ATGTTTATACAGGTGGATTTGGCGCTGAATTTGGAGGCAGAATATCTTCTATTATGGATATGACTACAAAAGACGGAAATAAAAAACGCATCGCAGGAAGCATAAACGCCAGTACCTTTGGTGCTAAAGTTACGCTAGAAGGTCCTCTTAAAAAACAAAAATCCAATTCCGGAAGCAGTTCTTCATTTATTATCTCTGCAAAAAATTCGTATCTCGACAAAACTGACGATAATTTATATTCGTATGTAAATGAAAACGGATTACCTTTTTCATATTCCGACTTTTATGGAAAAGTATCGCTAAACAGCTCGAATGGCAGTAAAGTAAACTTTTTTGGCTTTAACTATACCGACAATGTAAAAAATTATCAATCGTTATCAGATTTTAACTGGGATGCTGTTGGTGCGGGTTCTAATTTCGTTCTTATACCGGGCAACTCGCCTGTATTAGTAGAGGGACATATTGCTTACTCGCGATACGAGATGTCTCTTTTAGAAGAAAATTCTCGATCGAGAACGAGTTCTATTAATGGGTTTAATTTGGGATTAGATTTCACTTACATAAAAGAAGAGAATAAAATAAAATATGGTATTGAACTAAATGGGTTTTCTACAGATTTTTACTTTTACAACAAAATAAACAGAAAAATACAACAGCAGGAAAACACAACAGAGTTGTCGGGTTATTTAAAAGACAAAATTGTTAAAGGGAAATGGATTTTTGAACCGGGAGTTCGCCTTCAATGGTATGCCTCTTTATCGGAATTTTCGTTTGAACCACGTTTTGCAATGAAATATAATACTACCGACAAGTTACGCTTAAAGTTGGCCGGTGGATGGTATTCGCAAAATCTTATTAGCGCCAGATTTAATAACGATGTAGTGAATCTTTTTTACGGTTTCCTTTCGGGACCGGATAATTTGCCAAAAACATTCGATGGCGAAGAGGTTACAAGCAAACTGCAAAAAGCACAGCATATTATTGCGGGAGTGGAGTACGACTTTACGGATAGAATAAACTTAAACGTTGAAGGATATTTTAAAAACTTCTCGCAGTTAACAAATGTCAATAAAAATAAAATTTACGACAGCAACAATCAAGATGCTCCGGATGAGCTGAAAAAAGACTTTATTGTTGAGAGTGGTAAGGCCTATGGTGCTGATATGACCCTAAACTATAAAACAAGATATTTTAGTCTTATGACAGTATATTCTCATAGTTATGTTACTCGTTTCGATGGAGAAAAAACTTACTATCCTTTTTTCGATCGACGTCATAATGTGAATATGGTACTAAACTATACTTTTGGAAAAAATAAAGACTGGACTTTTAATGCCAGATGGAATTTAGGTTCCGGATTTCCTTTTACACAAACACAAGGAGCTTACGGTTCACTTACGTTCCCGGATGGAACGAGCACAGATTACACAACTGTAAACGAAGAGTTCGACCTGCTTTATGCCGATTATAACGAAGCTCGTTTATCATATTATCACAAATTGGACTTAGGTATTTCAAAGATTTTTTATTTTGGTAAACATACTGAAATGGAACTAAACGCCAGTGTAACAAATGTTTACGACCGAAATAATGTATTCTATTTCGATAGGATATCTAATGAGCGAGTTAACCAACTGCCTATCATGCCAAGCTTTGGACTAAAATTAACGTTTTAAAAAATATGAAAGCACCTATAGCAAAAATAATTCCTAAAGAACTTTCAAAGCATAATCACACAAGAGTGGATAATTATTACTGGCTTTGCAACAGAGAGGACAAGGAGGTTATTGATTATCTTAATAAAGAAAACGATTACACTAAAGAGGTGATGAAAAATACTGAACCTCTGCAAAAACAACTGTTTGAGGAAATCACTTCGCGCATAAAACAAGATGACGAATCGGTTCCTTATCTCCTTAACGGATTTTTTTACTACACTCGATTTGTAAAAGGCGGTGAACAGCCAATTATTTGTCGCAAAAAAAAGAACCTTTCGGCAGCAGAAGAGATTATGCTGGATGTAAATAAAATGGCTAAGGATTTTGCTTACTACGACCTTGATCAAATATCTGTTAGCGAAGACAATACGCTATTGGCATATAGCATCGATACAGTAAGCAGAAGGCAATACACTATTAAAATAAAAAATCTAATTACCGGCGAAACGCTTAGCGATAGCATTGCAAATACTTCGGGAAGCATTACATGGGCTAACGATAATAAAACAATATTTTATACCAGAAAAGACAAAACACTACGACAATACCGCATATACAAACACCTTTTGGGCACTTCCGTGGATGACGATAAATTAATTTACGAAGAGAAAGATTCTACTTTCGATGTTGATGTAACAAAATCGAAATCCAGAAAATTTATTTTTATCATGTCAACCTCCACTGTTTCGGATGAGTACAGATATATCGATGCAAATAATCCGGATAACGAGATGCAAATAATTCAGCCGCGTGAGCGCGATTTAGAATACTCTGTAGCTCATTTTGATAATTATTTCTACATCCTGACAAATTATAAAGCAAAGAATTTTAGAGTAGTACGCACCCCTGTTTCAAACACCAAAAAACAAAACTGGGAAGAGATTATTCCGCATCGCAAAAATATTCTTGTCGAAGACATCACTCTTTTTGAAGAGTTTTATGCTTTGCAAGAGAGAATAGAAGGATTATCGCAACTACGTATTAAATCATGGAATGGCGATATTGATTATTACATCCCTTTTTCGGAAGAGACTTTTGCGGCTAGTTTTAATCATAATCCGGAATTTAAAACACAGAAATTTCGTTATTCATACACCTCTCTTACAACGCCAAATACTACTACAGAGATACATTTCGCATCGCGGAAGCAAAATATTTTAAAACAAACCGAGGTATTGGGCGACTATTGTGCCGATAACTACCACAGCGAAAGAATTTTTGCCACAGCACACGACGGGACAAAAATACCTGTTTCGTTGGTTTACAAAAAGGGCACTACAATAAATGGTACTGCGCCTATACTGCTTTATGCTTATGGTTCATATGGAATTTCGATGCCGCCATATTTTAGCTTTGCCAGGATAAGCCTGCTCGATCGTGGATTTATATTTGCTATTGCACATATTCGCGGTGGCGAAGAAATGGGGCGCGAATGGTACGAAAACGGCAAAAAACTCAACAAAAAAAATAGTTTTACCGATTTTAATAGCTGCGCAAAACATTTAGTAGATGCAAAATATGCGCATCCCGATAAGGTGTTTGCAATGGGCGGAAGCGCCGGAGGATTATTAATGGGAGCAATAATAAATATGCAGCCTCAACTATATCGTGGAATTATTGCTGCTGTTCCTTTTGTTGATGTTATTACCACAATGCTCGACGAAACAATTCCGCTTACAACGGGCGAATATGATGAATGGGGAAATCCGAACAAAAAAGAGTTTTACGATTATATTCTTTCATACTCGCCATACGACAATGTAGAGAGCAAATCGTATCCGGCAATGCTTGTTACCACAGGCCTACACGATTCGCAAGTACAATATTGGGAACCTGCAAAATGGGTAGCAAAAATAAGAACACTAAAAACCGACAATAACCCTCTGCTGCTTTTTACAAATATGGATTTCGGTCATAGCGGTGCATCCGGACGTTTCGAGCCTTTTAAGGAGACGGCGTTGGAATATGCTTTTATTTTAAAAATACTGGGGGATATTTGATATGTTTTTGGCATAACTACTCTTTTCGTTTACTGTCGAGGATAATAGTAACAGGGCCATCATTTACGAGGCTTACATTCATGTGAGCGCCAAATTCTCCCGTTTCAACAATTTTGTTAATCTCTTTTTCTAATTGCTTTACAAAACTTCGGTAAAGAGAGTTTGAAATATCGGGTTTAGCGGCTTTTATATACGATGGTCGGTTTCCTTTTTTTGTTTCGGCATGCAGTGTAAACTGACTTATAACGAGCGCATTTCCGTTAATATCAATAAGGCTTTTATTCATTACATCATTGCTATCGGGAAAAATTCTCATTTTAGATATTTTTCTGCATAACCATTCAACATCCTCTTCGGTATCTTTATTTTCTATACCTAACAAAATCATTAAACCAACCTCTATTGCTCCAACTATTGCCCCCTCTATCTCTACCGATGCTTTCGATACTCTTTGAATTACAGCTCTCATTTAGTCCCACTCTTTTAACTCGAAATAATCATCATTTATAATACTAATATAATTTTGATATCTCACAATATCAATTCTACCCTCTTTCACTGCTTCAACAACAGCACAACCCGGTTCGTGAACATGAGAGCAATTACTAAATTTACAATGCTTCATTTCGTTACGAAATTCCGGAAATCGCTCTGCTACCTCTTTTCTATCAAAATCGAACAATCCAAACTCTTTTACACCGGGAGTATCAACAATTTTAGCACCAAAACCAAGCTCAAACATTTCGGCAAAAGTAGTAGTGTGCTTTCCTTTTTCATGAACATCAGACAAATCGCCTGTTCTAAGATCCAGCTCACCATCTAAAGAGTTTATCAAAGCCGATTTACCTACGCCGGAATGTCCGGACATTAAAGTAGTTTTTCCTTTTAAATTGTCTTTTAAATCATCAATATTTTCTCCTGTAATAGCAGAAACAGAATAACAAGGATATCCTAAGGAGGTGTAAAGATTTACTAAGTTATTATGTAACTCTAAAGTCTCTTTATCATAAATATCAATTTTATTAAAAATAATAGAGCAAGGAACATGATATGCCTCGGTAGTAACAAGAAATCTATCGATAAAACCTCTTGAAGTACGTGGTTTCACCATAGTAACAATCAAATAAGCCTGATCGATATTTGCAGCAATAATATGCGATGCTTTAGATAATTTTGTTGCTTTACGGATAATATAATTCTCCCTCTCTTCGATATCAGAAATAACACCGGTATTATCAACTGTTCTTATAAACCGCACTTTATCGCCCACGGCAACAGGATTTGTAGAACGAATTCCCTTTATTCTAAAACGTCCTTTTATCCTACAATCCACAAACTCGTCTTTAGTAGTTTTAACAACATACCAACTACCGGTCGATTTTATTACTACACCTTTTTCTTTCAATATTCTTATTATTAAAT
>JAYEOD010000481.1:0-8529 GCA_034722575.1 Bacteroidota bacterium
TTCTTTAGTAGGCTACTACTTACAAAGAGAAATATTACTACTTTATATTTATTCCCCACAATAATAAAAACAACCTAACCTTCGATAAGTGCATAGAAACCGGGATGTAGCTCAACATACACTAATCGCTGGGTCTTGCAGACCGCTCATAGTCCTATTTATTATCGCCTTTTTGTTCTATTTTTTACTCAATTCGTTTTCAAGTTCTTTAATTGAGGGTAATTTTGTCTTAATGTTTTCTGGGATTGAATCTGTTAATCTGTATTCTGTTATTCCCATTGGTTTGTTCATGTCTCTGAGTGCATATTCTACTTCAATTTTGTCCTTTTTCTTGCACAAAAGAATTCCAATTGAAGGATAATCTTCTTGTCTTTTTAATTGGCTGTCAACAGCAGATAAATAAAAATTCAATTTCCCTGCAAATTCAGGCTTAAACTTTCCTGCTTTTAATTCAATTACGATATAACACTGTAGTTCCAAATGGTAAAACAGCATATCTAAAAAATAGTCATTGTCACTTATTTCTATTTTATATTGTCTTCCCAGAAATGCAAACCCTTTTCCAAGTTCTAATAAAAACTTGGTAATATTTTTCACCAATTCATTTTCAATTGCAATTTCTAGTGCATCATCATGAAGTCCAAGAAAATCAAAATTGTAAGGGTCTTTTAATATTTTTGATGCCAGTTTTGATTGTTCTTCCGGAAGTGTTTGTACGAAATTATTATCAGCAGCACCAAATCGATTATAGAATTTATTTTCAATCTGAATTTCCAAAGTATCCCTGTCCCATCCGTTTTTAATTGTTTCGTTGCAATAAAATTCGGCTTCTTCCACGTTTTTTATTTTTGTAATAATCAAACGATTATGTCCCCAAGGGATTTGTGCCACGCATTGTGGCACAAATTAATATTTTGTTGAATAAAACTTATACCATTGTCTGATTGCATAAATATTTCTTCGTGAGAACCCCTTGATTTCAGGAAATTCATGTTTTAATTCAAGAGCTGTTTGTTCAATGAATTTGCTTCCCCATTTTGAGTCTTCTTGTTTTTCCAAAATATCTTTTCCAATTTCCCAATACATTTCAATAAGTTGGGAATTGATAGAATACGCTACTTTTCTACGAGCAGCATGAATTTTGGATTTCAATTCTGTAATCCAATTTTTATATTCTGATAGATTTAATTCTTTATTCGTTTTTCAAAGATACGAAATTCATAATTGGGACTGTTTTGTTTTTTCAAATTGGCGCCAACTATGTTATATGTTTAACTGTCTGGTATAAAAGTATGATTTTTTATTATTTTTACCGACATGTTTCTTAAAAATTTTACTAAAACTTGATGCCGAATACTGCCTCCCTGATTCTTGCCCTTCTACAAGCCATCCCTCTGGTTATATTGTCTGTAATATACTATTATTAATTAGTTTAACTTTTTTTTGGTAAAGGTAAAACCCTATCTTTTTTCCCTTAGCATTCAGTATCTCAACAGCATCGCATTTCAGAAAAATCGCCTTTAAACTTGTGAAATTCGCTCTATAAGCGTGAAAACGTGACGCGCTACGAACTCACATGTTACGTATTACGCATCAATTTTCAATCAACCACCCAACCGCACCAAAAGTGCCACAATCAACCAATCATATAATTACACTCCTCTTACCAATAACATTGCACAACTATTTTGAGCATGTTATTGTCTTAAAAATTGTAAGTCATAGAGACATTCAATAAAACAAATTATTATGATAAAGCATTTTACTCTGATTATTGCACTGATTTTTACTTTCGGTAACATTGCATCTGCCGATGAAGTAACAAAATCATACTCTTTTAACAACACAGAAATCAGCAAATCGAGAGAGTTCGATATGCTCTATTTTGAAAACACTCGTTTAGCGGGAAAAATTGGCGAACCGGCACTTCCTTATCGTGCTGCAAAAATCATGCTTCCTCCGGGACATGTGGTTACTGCCGTAAACTTTATTGGTAATAACCTACAAACTATCAGCACTAATTTTAATGCATATCCTATGCAGCCTTCCCGTCCTATCTCTAAAGGGAAAACAAAAGCCTTTTATAAAAACGACAAACTCTATAAAAGCAATCAAAAATTCCCTAAAAATCCTACAGGAAAATGGAGTACGGAATATATGAACGGATATGGTTTTCTGCTAGTAACATTTACTCCCACAGAATATCTCCCAAAAGAAAAAACATTAAAGTATTATCAAAATGTTACTATAAAGGTTACAACAGAGCCATCTGCGAAAGCACAACACTCTATTAGCAATATCTCATCGTCAAAACAAATTACCGAAAGAGTAAAGGCTTATGCCGATAATCCTGAGATGATATCTTCGTATCCTGCCAAAGCAGCAAAAGGCGATAGCGACTACCAACTGCTTGTGATAACAGGAGAATCGTTTACAGAAAACTTTGAAGAGTTAACAAACTTTTATCTTAAACAAGGATTAAAATCAAATATAAAATCTGTTGAGGATATAAATTTAGAGATCAGCGGTCAGGATTTACCTGAAAGAATAAGAAATTATATTCTCCAAGAGTATCAAAACAACGGTATAGAACATGTTATTTTAGGTGGTGATGTAGAAGTAGTGCCTTACAGAGGTTTTTTCTGCTCAGTACAATCTTCGTCGGTTTATGAAGATGATAATATACCGGCAGACATATACTACTCGGCACTTGACGGCAGTTGGGATGATGACAATGACGGTTTATGGGGCGAACCGGATGAGGACGACCTGTTACCTGAAGTTGCTGTTGCAAGAATGTCGTTTAGCAACGAAAGCGAACTAGAAAAAATGTTTAACAAGACTATGAATTTCCAAGCAAATCCTGTTATCGGAGAGCTACGCGACCCATTACTTGCCGGAGAACATTTATACAGTGATCCTGAAACAGTTGGCTCAGATTATTTAGAACTGCTTATCGGTCATCACGAAGATAACGGATACATTACCGATGGTATTCCTGAAGATTTTGATATACATAAATTATACTATTCTGAAGTTGGTAACTGGAGTGGTTCAGACCTTATGAATGAAGTAAATAGTGGCAGATCGTTACTATTTCACGTAGGTCATGCCAACTCTAATACTGTGATGAATCTTTATACAAGCGACATTACTAACGAAAATTTTAGTGGCGCTAATGGTACAGATCACAACTTTACTATTGTTTACACTCACGGATGTATTTGTGGTTCGTTTGATAATAGCGACTGTATTGCAGAGCATATGGTGAAAATCGACAATTTTGCAGCTGCTTTTGTTGGCAATTCGCGCTATGGTTGGTTTAACGAAGGACAAACAGAAGGTCCTTCACAACATATTCATCGCGAATTTACCGATGCTATTTTCTCTTCTGATAATCAACGTATTGGCGCAGCACATATGGAGTCGAAAGCAGAAACAGCTTCTTGGGTAGAGGCTCCCGGACAATGGGAAGAGGGGGCTTTGCGTTGGTGTTTCTACGATTGCAATGTACTTGGCGATGCTGCAATGCGAGTATGGACTGACGAGCCTATCGATATTTCTGTTGATCATCCTGATACAATTCTAATTATAGACTCTTCGCTAGAGATTATAGTTCAGTCGGGACTCGAAATGCTACAAAATTACTCTTGTACTTTTATGCAAAATAACGAGATTATAGGAACCGCTTTAACTAACGAATCGGGCGTTGCTACAATTGCTTTAACAGGAGATTCTGAATTAGGTGAAGCACAATTAATAGTATCGGGAAATAATATCTCGCCACAAACTTACGAAATAATAATAGCCACAAATTTGGGAACCAGTTCAATTATTAATAATAATTCTACTCATAATAATTTAACTCTCTCTCCTAATCCTGCAAAAGAGGTATTAAATATTTCGTTTAACACAGATAACAGCTCACAACTATCACTTAAAATAGTTGATACTTACGGACATGTAGTAATGAATTTTGAGAATATTTTTACCTCTCAAAACGGTATTATGAAAGCAAGAATGAACGTATCAGACCTCAGCGCAGGAGTATATTTTGTGGTTATCCGTACAGAAAACAGTATTAGTTCAAAACAAATAATTATAACAAAATAGCTAAGTAGTTTTTAGTTTATTGATTACACTTGTCACTTGTTCACTTTCGGGTGGCAAGTGTTTTTTTTTGTATTTTAGGCAACTGAAAATAGTGGCAACTAAATAACATATATATTTGTCTATATTAAACAAAAGCGTACCTAACTAAACTAATAACGAATGAAAAATCTTAACAAATTATTACTACTACTAATGGTAATATTTTCGCTTTCGGTTTCTGCACAGAAAAAGAAAAAATCGCTCTATAGTCCGGAGACCTCTATTCCGGAAAAATATCAAGTTGATACACGAATTGATAATATGGGATATTGGCGACGTATGGCTAAAGAGGGATTGGTTCCTGTACAGCCAAAAATCACTGTTCCTGTAGCAACACGATATAGTGCAAAAATAAACGGACGCGCTGTTACATTCGACGATTCGGAAGATGTACCCGTAACCGACCAAGCATCCACGCAAAGTGAAAACAGTATTTTTATTGACCCAAGCGATAATAACCACATATTTAACTCAAATAACTCCACCTCTGCTTCGGGAAGTGTATTTGGTGCTAACGACCTGAAATCGGACGATGGTGGCGATACATGGTATGGACATCTCGAAGGAACAGGTGGCGGAAATAGCGGCGACCCTTCTGCTGCAATCGGTCTCGATGGCAGAATGTATAGTGGTTTTATCCACTCTTCGGGCGGACAAGGAGTGGCTTATTCTGAGGATAATGGAGATACATGGACATCAGTTCTTGTAGGAGAATGTCCTTCGGGATGGGGAAATATGTTGGACAAAAATCATATGTGGATCGATAACTGCCCTACAAGTCAATATGAAGGAAATATCTATTCGGCATGGACTAGTTTTGGCGGTACTAATGATAATGAAATTGAAGTAGTATCTTCCGGTGATGGCGGTTTAACATGGAGCCCTCAACGAGAAATAAGTTCTGAAGTAAACGCCGGAAGTCATAACCAAGGTGTTAATCTTAGCACCGGTCCTAATGGCGAAGTATATGCTATTTGGTCTATCTACGACTCATGGCCTATCGATGAAAATGCTATTGGTATGGCTCGCTCTTTCGATGGCGGAGATACATGGGAGACTTATCGTATTATTGAAGATATACGCGGTATAAGAAATAGCGAGACAGGAAAAAATATGAGAGTAAACTCTTTTCCCTCTATGGATGTTGATATCAGTAGCGGTTCTAACAGCGGAACAATATATGTTACATGGGCAAACATAGGTACTCCGGGCGAAAATACCGGCAACGATATGGATGTTTATATGATAAAATCTACTGATAATGGCACTACCTGGAGCGATGCTTTTCGCGTTAACCAAGATCCAACAGGATTAGGAAAACAACACTATTTCCCTTGGGTAAGCTGCGATCCTATTTCAGGTACATTAAGCGTTATTTATTACGACGACAGAAACGTATCGAGTACTGAGTGTGAGGTTTTTGTCTCTAACTCATCGGATGGAGGAGACAGTTGGGAAGATAACAGAGTTAGTGATATAGCTTTTACTCCCTCTCCTATTCCGGGATTAGCAACAGGTTATATGGGCGATTATCTTGGTATCGACTCGCACGGCGGTATTGTTTACCCTACATGGGCCGACAACCGTTCGGGAACTGTTATGACATATGTATCTCCATTCTTAACAGGACCACCACCAAATACTCCTTGGGTTGTTTATGAATCTCACAATATTAACGATGCAGCAGGTAATAATAACGATCTTCTGGATTTTGGCGAAACAATATCATTTGGTGTTGCAATGCACAACATCGGCGACCAGCCTTCTCCTAACGTAAATGTAACTTTAACTACTGCCTCAGAATATATTACTATTAATGATGCTACAGAAAATTATGGCGATATGGATGTTGACGAGACTATTTCTCTTGATGATATCTTTAACATCGATGTAAATAACTCTATCCCTGATGGAACAAATATTGCTTTTGTTCTTACTGCTACCGACGATAACGACAGTACTTTTATTAGCGGATTTTCGGTAGAAGCACACGCTCCGGCGCTTGTAATTGGCGATATGACGATTACCGAAACTATTGGCGATATGAACGGATTTTTAGATCCGGGCGAATCGGCTACAGTAAGTTTTACAGTTAGCAATCCCGGTTCATACAGTGCTGAGACTACTATTGCAAACCTTGCTACTCTTAGCGAGGATATTACAATTGTAAATGCCGTTCATAATATTGGCGATATTTCGGCAGGAGAAAATGCTACAGCCGAATTTGATATCACTGTTTCGGAAGAGGCTGAAATAGGAGCTACTGCAGAGCTTTCGCTTACTGTTAACTCTGAATATAATAGCGATGCAAAAAACTTTTTTATAAAAATTGGTGTTATTGTAGAAGACTGGGAAAGCGAAGGATTTGAATCATTCGCATGGCAAAATGAATCTGAAACACCTTGGCAAATAGTTTCTGATAATGTTTACGAAGGCTCTTTTTCTGCTAAATCGGGAAATATCGGTAATAGTGCTACCACTACTCTCTCTATTGCTTATGCTGTAATGAACGATGACGTTATCTCTTTCTACAGAAAAGTATCTACTGAAAATAATTACGATTATCTTAAATTTTATATCGATGACGATATGGTAGAGCAATGGGCAGGAGACATGGATTGGGAAAAAATTACTGTTCCTGTTACTGCCGGAGAGCATACTTTTTCGTGGACATATTACAAAGACACCGGTACTACAGGTGGCGAAGACTGTGTTTGGATTGATTATATTGAATTTCCGGCACCTCTACGCACTACAGCTTCTGCCGGTGCCGACCAAACTATCTGTGTAAACAATTCTGTTGCTCTTATTGGAGAAGCTACTCTTTACGAAAGCGTTAACTGGACTACAGCCGGAACCGGCGACTTTGATGACGCAGCAAGTATGATAACTAATTATAATCCTAGTCAACAAGACTATGATAACGCTAGCGTTGAATTAACCTTTACCTCTGTTGGACCGGAAGAGACAATTTCTGATGTAATTACGATTAACTTTACGGATGCTCCTAACGCCAATGCCGGCGAAAATAGTAGCGTTTGTGCTAATGATAGTATCTACTTTAATAATGCTTCCGCAGATAATTATAGCAGCCTGTTATGGTTATCGGATGGCGATGGCGAGTTTACCGATAATACAGCTTTACAAGCTGCTTATCATCTTGGTAACAATGATATTATTGATGGTGAAATTTTTATAAGACTAATTGCTATTGGAATTGGCGATTGCTTAAACGATACTGCTTTTGTGACTTATACTGTTAATACTCTCCCTTCAGCAGCATATACCGAACAAGAAATTACAGAGTGTCAGAATACCGAAATCCCAATAAATATCACTCTCGAAGGAGCTTCTCCTTGGAACGTGTTAGTTGAAGGAACTGATGAGGCAATGGAAATTTCGGAAGCTACTCATACTTTTAATGTTGCTTTAGAAAATTCATTAGACATGAAAATTCTTGAAGTGCAGGATGCTAATGGTTGTGTAGTAGAGAATATAGATACTTTAATGGTAAATATACTTCCTGCTCCACAGGTAGAACTAAGAAACGACACAAGTATTTGTCATAACCATACTTTAGAATTAAATGCTACTGCCGAAGGTAATAACACTTATTTCTGGACTCCGGGAGAGTATTCCGATGCAGTAATCACTATCGATTCTACAGGAATTGGAATGGGTGATATCACATACTCTGTTATAGCTACCGGCGAAAATGGTTGCGAAACACAAAAATCGGTTACTATCACTTTCGAGGATTGTACAGGAATTCCTGAATTACTTAACAATATTCAGATAAATATTTATCCTAATCCAAGTAATGGACAATTTGTTCTTCTTTTAAATTCTAATGAAAAAGAAAAGGTTACTATCTTTATTGCTGACCAAAATGGTAAAAAGGCATTTAACGAAACCATTAGTGTTAACGGAGAATTTAAAAAGAATATGAGCTTAACAAACTTATCAAAAGGAGTATATATGATGAAAATAATAAACAATAAAAACGTATATACTCAAAAAATTGTGATAAGAGAGTAATTTTTTAACACGTATTTAGCATAATACCAAAAACAAAAGGCTGTCAGAACAAAACTGACAGCCTTTTCTATATTTAACAACTTGCTATTTTATACACAACCGATTATCATCACTTTAAAACCACGCACAAACAATCTATCCGAAATTTTTGCAACGTTTTTTCTATTTATTTTGTCATAAAAAGGTACCATAAATTGTTAATCAGTATAATTTCATTAAATTTATCGCTTTCAAAAAAAAAAAAAAAAAATAACTTACTAAATATATAATTATGAAACGTAGATTTACTTCGTACGCAGCTATTTTAATGATGCTGCTATTTGGTTTTTCTTCTATGGC
>JAYEOD010000482.1:0-1676 GCA_034722575.1 Bacteroidota bacterium
GATCCTTTAGTATAGACGAACCAACTGCATTTAGAGCGTTTAGTGTAAAGTGAGGATCCATTTGATTTTTTAATGATGATACGCGTAATCGTGCAATAATTTGCTCTTTTTTTAAATCTCGTATTATGTAAATTTTTTGAATTAAGTATAGAATCAAGAAAATTAGAAAATAGATTAGCCCATAAACAAAATATTTGAAAGGGTAAAAACTATTAAAGCTATATTTTATCAGATACCAATGGTTGAAATCTTTAATGGTGCATAAATTGTTTTTTGAATTATTGATTTTCGATATCGTTATTTTGTTATTAAGCAATTTGGGTAAAGAAATAGAAATATTATTTGAAAAATTATTGTTGTGTATTGTTAAGGTATGCGATGCAGGATTCCATTGAATTATTTCGTTTTGATTTTTATTAGTGAAATTTATACTGTAAAAGGAAGATTTTTTTGTGTTGTTTACTTCGTATGTTTTTAGTGTTAATAAGTCGGGCGAAAGCCTCTCTATAATATTATCTTTCCTAATAAGAAACATATCGGTGTTAATATTTGATGTTGTATTTAAAAGCTTTTTCCATTTAATATTTTTATCATGGTTTATGCGTTCCCAAATCACTCTTCCTTTTAAGTTGTAAGTAATTATTTTTTGATCTTTTAAACCGAAATCATACGATATATGTGCTATTATTAAATCAGTATTGTCTAGATGAATAAATTCTGTTTGAATGTTTGCATCTTTGCTATTGAAAGAAATAGGAGGGAATTGAAATTTTAACTCCTTATTAAAAACCATTAACCAACCCTTGTCGCCTTTATACTCTGTTTTGTTATTTTTTATATAATAATTTGTGGCGTGTGAGTTTCCTGTAATTATTAAACCGTTAGGTGTTTTAAGGGTTTTTAGTCCCTCAAGAATTATTCCATTATCTTTAGAGGTTTGTATAGTATTGTTTTTGATGTCGTACGAATATAATTTCCGAGGGTGTAGAGAAAATTTACCATAAACCGAGAAAAAAAGCTCTTTAAAATTATCTTCGTTAATATCATACAATTTTTTAGCCGTACTTACACCAAAGTCGGGCGAATTATAGCGCCGTGATATTTTTGTAATAAAGTGCGACACGCGATTACCTGTACCCGATTCATTATACTCGTAGTAATTGATGAAAAGAGAATCGTTTATTGTAGAAAAAAGATAAATTTCTTTATAACTGTTATTATCGAAATCATCTATAACAATATCTATGTTCTCCTGAATAGCGCCTCTAATATTCCATACATGGGATAAAGCATTTTGTTTGTTGTAAAAATTGACATATGAATATTGCTTGTTGACTGTTTTTAGACTTATCCTTTCTGAATTTCCATCACTATTTAAGTCGCTGTAATACACTTGGTTGTTGTAGATGTTTTGATGGTCAACAATTTCAATAGAATATTTATGAAAAAGTGTTGGGATAAATAATATAATTATAGTCCCTAATCCTAATGCTGTTATAATAGGATAGAGAGAAGGATTTTTAAGATGTTTTAATAATTTTATCATATCTCTTATATGTAAAACGAGCCATTTTTAGAACTTGAAATAGAATGGCGACTTCCATCTGACAAATAAAATATTTGAATATCAAATATAGTAATAGTTTATCGAATTATTAATAATAATAACAAGTGAG
>JAYEOD010000483.1:0-1675 GCA_034722575.1 Bacteroidota bacterium
TCGACTTTCTTTTAACTCTTTTAGAATTATTTTCAGTTTATGAACAAAATCTTTCCTTGATTCTGCACTTTAATCTTCCCCATAATTTAATGCAGGTAACTACCATTTCTTATTAATTGACCCGCAATATGAGTTCCTGATTTTGAATTATCAATTTCATCAACAACATTACTTATTCTTATTGTAAAGTCAATAAATCTATCTTCTAAATCAATTTTTTTCATTTTTTACTTTTTTATTGATTATTGTGTGTCGCTTATTGAGTGTTTTTTTTTAATAATATCAATAGTTAATGTCGAAATATATATCACCCACATTGTTCGACATAGAGCCCTTTTTACAGGTGCATTGTGAATTAATTAGTGTTTGTCTCTAAAGTCGGCAATTTCAAAATCGAGTCACGGCGTGACTTTTTCAAATAACTGAAAAAAACTGTATAATTTCTGTTTTATCTCAAAATCGAGTCACGGCGTGACTTTGTAGCCAGTTACTATTAACCGCTTATACGTGAGCTTTGCGGATGTATAGCTTTTTAATATCTTTGTATAAAATATAAAAACATGCAACGAAATATTATTCTTTTATTAATTATTGCCGCTACTTTTTTGTCGTGTAAAAAACAGCCTGTAGAATCGATTAAACTTAAAGGCTTGGCGCAGGGTACTTATTATTCTATTATTTATTACGACTCTTTGCAAAGAGATTTTTCTATCGCAGTAGATTCGCTATTAGATGAGTTTAATTTAACGGCATCTACATATCACAAAAGCTCTATTGTATCAAAAATAAACCGTAATGAGCCTACAGAGTTGAACGATATTTTTATAGATATATTTGTTGAAGCACAAAACATAGCGAAAGAGACAGATGGCGATTTTGATATTACTGTAAAGCCATTAGTAAATATGTGGGGCTTTGGCGGTAAGAAACCACAGCAGGTTGACCAATTTAAAATTGATAGTATATTACAATTTGTGGGATACGAAAAAGTTAAATTGATTGATAACAGAATTGAAAAAGATGATGATAGATTACAGCTAGACTATAATTCTATTGCTCAGGGATATTCTGCTGATTGGATAGCGCGTTTTTTCGAATTGAAAGGTATTAAAAATTATCTTATAGATGTTGGAGGCGAAGTATTAGGAAAGGGTACAAAGCCTAACAATAGTCAGTGGATGGTTGGAATAGAGCTGCCTGCCGAAAACAAAACAGCATCGCGTCAGTTGATATCTAAAGTAAAATTATTAAATAGAGCCTTGGCTACGTCCGGTTCGTACCGAAAATATTACGAAAAAGACGGTAAGCGCTATTCGCATACACTAAATCCTCATACAGGATATCCTGCCCAACATAAGTTGTTAAGTGTGTCGATTTTAGCAGATGATTGCTGTAGCGCAGATGCTTATGCAACCGCATGTATGTCGATGGGATTTGAAAAAGCCAAAAAATTTGTTGAGCAATCGCCCCAACTGGAAGCATACTTTATAGTAGCAGATTCTTCGCAAGAGAGATATATGACTTACGCTACAAAAGGATTAAAGCTGATTATGAGTGAGTGAGACTGAGGTTAAAAGGTTAAGGTTGAGGTTGAGGTTAAGGTTGAGGTTAAGGTTGAGGTTAAGGTTAAGGTTGAGGTTTCCTCCTTCGCTTTGGCTTCGGAGGACAGGGAGGT
>JAYEOD010000484.1:0-8490 GCA_034722575.1 Bacteroidota bacterium
TTGTGATTGCTTTTATCGAAAATAGAAAGAAATTTAAATTAGATAAGTAAATTATTGTGCTGAAAATAACAGAATCGAATAAGAGAAATTGGTTGTACATTATTAGTGGTTTATTCCTTATTTTGATGTCATATTTTATTGTGAAGGAAAAATATTGGCTTAGTGCTGCTGTACCGGGATTTCTGATTCTCGCTTACTTGTACGTTTACCGATTAGATCAAGTAGTTCTTCTTACTGCTTTTCTTACCCCACTGGCTGTTAAGCTAAGTGATATGGATATGGGGGTTAGTATCTCATTACCCACAGAACCATTGTTGTTTGGGATACTTGTGGTGTTTTTGATAAAGGCACTTTTTGAGAATTCTTATGATATTAGAATTTTGAAACATCCCATTACTATAGCTCTGTTTATTAATCTTGCGTGGATGTTTTTTACCACAGTAACAAGCGAATTGCCATTTGTATCATTAAAATATTTCATCTCTAGATTATGGTTTGTTGTACCGTTTTTTTTCGTGGGGGTGATGCTTTTTAAGGATGTTAAAAATTTGAAGCGTTTTGTGTGGTTATATGTGGCAGCTCTGATAATAGTAATTGTTAGAACAACTTATATACACGCTATTAACGGTTTTACCGCTCAGGTGGCACATTGGGCTGTACGTCCTTTTTATAACGACCATACCGCTTATGGTGCTATTATTGCCTTTTTCTTGCCGATAACTGTTGGTTTTACTTTGTATAAGGAAAATTCAATTAGATATAGATGGATGGCATTTTCTGCATCGGCTGTATTATTTGTCGCATTAATTCTTTCTAATAGTCGTGCTGCTTGGTTGAGTATTGTTGTTGCTATAGGTATATTTGTCATTTTAAAGTTGAAAATAAAATTTAGATATATCTTTGGCATTTTTGCTGTTTTTGTAGTATTGTTTTTCTCTTTTCAAACACAAATTGTTGATACTCTAGAACGTAATAAGCAAGATTCTTCTGCCGATATAGTAGAGCAGATCCAGTCGATGTATAATATCTCTACTGACGCATCTAATCTGGAGAGAATTAATCGTTGGCAATCGGCAATACGTTTATTTAAAGAGCGACCATTTTTGGGATGGGGACCCGGAACGTATCAGTTTGTGTACGCTCCTTATCAGATGTCTAAAGAGAAAACTATTATTAGTACAAACTTTGGTGATATGGGTAATGCCCATAGCGAATATTTAGGTCCTTTAGCAGAATCTGGTGTGCTCGGGACTTTCACGGTCTTGATTTTGATAATAGTAGTGCTTAACAGGGCTTTACGTTTATATAAGTATTCTGATAATAAAGAAGTACGCTTTTTAAGTCTGATAGCAATGCTATCGCTTTCAACATACTATTTTCATGGATTATTAAATAATTTTTTAGATAGCGATAAGTTATCTGTTCCTGTGTGGGGTATTATAGCACTTGTTGTTGCATTAGATGTTTTTCATAATAAGAAAGGAAAAAATATTTCGGAAACTACTCAATCTTAACCTCAATTTATCCTGTAAATAAAAAAACCGCTTTACTGTTTAACAGTAAAGCGGTTTTTTTTAGCAAATTACTCTAGTTAGAGTCTGTCTATAAAGTCAAGTATTTGGTCCAGAATGTTTGCTGTCGAGGCTTTCGTTGTCTTGAAAATTAGGGGTTTACTGTAGTAAACAACTGTTTTTTTAAGACAAGGATAACGAAGAGAGCGGACATTATGGACAAACACTAATTATTTTTTAACTCTTTCCGAATAATGTCCGGTACGAGTATCAACTTTAATTATCTCGCCGGTTTCAATAAAAAGAGGTACCTTAACATTTGCACCAGTCTCAATAGTGGCGTCTTTAAAAGCATTTGTTGCTGTATTACCTTTTTCGCCCGGCTCGGTATAAGTAATTTCCATCTCTACATATGCAGGCAGATCAACAGTTAAAGGGGTCTCTGTTTCGCTGTGAAAAAGAATCTCTACAATCTGACCCTCTTTCATGTATTTATAAGCATCAATTAAAGTTTGATCAATAAAAGTTTGCTCATAATTATCAGTATTCATAAAATGATACTGCTCTCCTTCTTTATAAAGATATTGATATTCTCTTCTTTCAATACGTTGTATATCAATTTTAATACCTGAATTAAATGTTCTTTGTATAGTTTTCCCCGATTCAAGACTCTTGATTTTTGTTCTTACAAAAGCAGGCCCTTTTCCCGGTTTAACATGTTGAAAATCTATTACAATGTATAATTCTTTATCAAGATTAAAGCAAAGTCCTTTTTTTATATCTGCTGTATTAGCCATAATATATTGTGTTTAAAATTATTTTATCGATATGATTAGTCTATTTTAAGATGCCCTCTCATAATACCTCTTTGAGATTTTTGAATAAAGGTCAGTATTTCATCCCTCTCTTTAGTGGCAGGTATTTCCGCTTCAATAACAGCAATAGCCTGAGATACATTCATACCTTTCAGATAAATTATTCTGTAAACATTTTGAATAAGATTAATTTGTTCTCTCTCAAAACCCCTTCTTCTAAGTCCAACAGAGTTAATGCCTACATATGAAAGCGGTTCTCTACCGGCTTTTGTATAGGGAGGAACATCTTTTCGTATTAAAGAACCTCCTGATATCATAACATGTCTGCCGATTTTTGTAAATTGATGAACAGCTGTTAAACCGCCAACAATAGCCCAATCGTCTATCTCTACATGGCCTGCAAGATTAGTTGCATTGGCTAAAATTACATTATCGCCAATAATACAATCGTGGGCGATATGCGAATATGCCATAATAAGACAATCCTTACCTATTGTGGTTCTGTTGTTTGCTTTAGTGCCCCTGTTAACAGTAACACATTCGCGTATTGTTGTATTGTCACCTATTTCAATAGAGGTTCTTTCGCCATCGAATTTTAGGTCTTGAGGTATAGCTGCAATTACAGCACCCGGAAAAATTTTACAGTTTTTCCCAATACGTGCACCTTCCATAATTGTTACATTAGAACCTATCCAAGTTCCTTCTCCTATTTCTACGTCCTTTTCAATATTTACAAACGGTTCTATAACAACATTTTTTGCTATGTTCGATTGTGGGTGAACGTATGCCAACGGTTGATTCATATGTTTATTATTTATTTTTTTGCTATTTGTGCTAATAAATCTGCTTCTGTTACTACCTGATTACCTACATATGCTTTTCCTCGCATTTGGCACATCCCTCTTCTTATAGGAGACATTAATTCCAGTACAAGAATTAATGTATCGCCGGGAATTACTTTTTTACGAAAACGTACATTGTTGATTTTTGCAAAAAGTGTTTGATAGTTTTCCGGATCCGGAACAGAGCTGAGAGTGAAGATTCCACCACATTGTGCTAGAGCTTCAATTTGAAGTACCCCCGGCATTACCGGTTCATTCGGAAAATGACCAACAAAGAAAGGTTCGTCCATTGTAATATTTTTGATGCCTATAATACGCTTCTCGTCCATCTCTATTACCTTATCAACTAATAAGAACGGCGATCGGTGAGGCAACATTTTTTTAATGTCGTTAATATTGAATATCGGTTCTTTTTCAACGTCGTAATGAGGGGTTTTATCTATCTTTTCCTGATTAGCAATATGTTTTTTTAACATCCTTGCAAATTGGTTGTTAGCACCGTGTCCGGGACGTGTAGTTATGATTCTGGCTTTTAATGGTCTGCCAACAGTTGCTAAATCACCAATTACATCAAGTAATTTGTGTCGTGCAGGTTCATTATCAAATTGTAAATCAAGATTGTTTAAAATACCTTGTCCTTTTATCTCTATCGAAGGTTTATTAAAAAATTTCTTTAATTTATCGAGTTCTTCTTGTTTAACATTATTCTCAACAAATACTATTGCATTTTCAAGGTCTCCCCCTTTTATTAATTCATGCTTAATAAGCGGCTCTAATTCATGAAGAAATACAAAAGTTCGGCATGGAGCAATCTCTTTTTCAAAATCAGATATGTTATCTAATTTTGCTATTTGAGGAGGTAATGCCTTCGAATTATAATCTATAATTGTAGATACTTTAAGCTTGTCGCAAGGCATAGCTATTATTTCAATATCATTTTCCTCATTGCGGTAAATAATATTCTCTTTTAATTCAAAGAAATTTCGGTCTTCTTCAAGCTCTTTTATTCCGGCTTTGTTAATTGCTTCGATAAATAGTTTTGAGCTGCCATCAAGGATAGGTAGTTCCGGACCATCAATTTCTATCAGCGCATTGTCGATATTTTTCCCTACTAAAGCAGCTAAACAGTGTTCTGTAGTGTGTAATTTAATATTGTTTTTTTGTAATGTGGTGCCACGAGATGTGTCAACAACATAGTTTGCATCAGCTTCTATTATAGGTTGTTCTTCAAGGTCAACCCTTTTAAATTTGTACCCGAAATTTGCAGGTACAGGGCTTATTATAACAGTAACTTTTTCTCCGGTGTGTAAACCACGACCGGAAATAGTGACTGGTCTTATTAAAGTTTTTTGTTTTTCGTTCATGTTTTTCGCGAAATTATATTTATATTAATTAACCGTAAATTAATTAATTGTTTGTTTTTTTAACTCCGAAATAGTTTGTTCTAATGCCTGTATCTGTTTTGCTATATCCGGTAGTTTTTTGAAATAAATTGAAGAGCGTTGAAAATTATTTATATCTATAGCCGGTGAACCCATTATTGTTCTATTGGATTTTATATTTCCTGCAATACCGGCTTGTGCGCCAATCATTACACCATCACCAATAGTAAGATGTCCGCCAAATCCAACCTGACCACCAATCATACAGTTTTTACCAAGTTTTGTTGAGCCTGATACGCCGCTTTGTGCTGCCATTACAGTGTTTTCACCTATTTCTACATTATGTCCTATCTGAATAAGATTATCGAGTTTTACTCCTTTACGGATAAAAGTACTCCCTAAAGTAGCGCGATCAATAGTTGTATTGGCTCCTACTTCTACATTATCCTCTATTATTACATTACCTATTTGAGGTACTTTTTTGTAGTCATTTGAAGATTGTGGCGCAAATCCAAAGCCATCAGCACCAATAATACTACCTGCGTGAATAATACACTCGTTTCCGATTTTTGTATCGGGATATATTTTTACTCCCATATACAGTGTAGAACCTTCTCCAATAGTACTGTTCAGTCCTATATATGTTTGAGGAAAAATTTTTGCATTATCACCAATTATAACACCTTCTTCTATTACAACAAAATCGCCTATATATACATTGTTCCCGATTTTTGCCTTTTTTGAAACTATAGCACTTTTTGCTTTGCTTTTTCTGTCATATTTTAAAGTGTTATAAACATCTAAAAGTTTTGCGAATGAGCTATAGGGATCATCTACTCGTATTAGTGTTGCTTTTACAGCGTGTTTAGGTTTAAAATCTTTCGATACAATTATTATCGAAGACTTTGATTCATAAATGTATGGTTCGTATTTTGTATTGGCTAAAAAAGATAATGTACCCGCTTTCCCTTCTTCTATTTTCGATAGATTATCAACCTTCTCTTTTGTGTCCCCTTCTACTTCGCCATTTAATAATTCAGCTATACGTTTTGCTGTAAATTTCATAAAGATATATTTCTAATAAAAAATCGTGTAAAGATACTTATTTTTTAGTACCTGCCATTTAATACTCGTTTTTAATCACAAAAGTATGTGTTATATGTCTGGTTTTAAAGTTTTTGGATAGCATAAAAAGTGTTTGTACTCTATTTTTGTTATTGACTGAACGTTAATTTGACTTGAGGCTTCGTCAATGTCTATTACGCTATTGTCTTTATTTAAAATATTTATCTTCTCCTGTTTTGGGTTGTAGGCGCGATTGTGTGTAATATCCGTAAAAACAATGTATCCTATTTCCTCTTCCGAAAGATTATATGTTTTCATTGCCTTCTGTTTTATTGTGTTGATGTGATTTTTAGAAAAAGGGTTGTTACTAATTTCTATTTTAAAAAGCCTTCTGTTTGTTAATGTTTTACTTAAAAAGGAGAGTATAAAGTCATCGCTATTCATCCACTCCTTGATAGATGCTTGGATGTCGAAATCATCTAGTTTCGCAAATTCTTGTAACAATTTAGGTTCTGATTTAAAATCTTTAAAAGTAAAGTCGTTTTTTAAAAAGAGTTTTAAGGGGCTGGTAGAAAATAAGTCAGCGCCTTGTTTTGATAACTTTTTTGCTCTTTGTAATATTTTCATCAAAATATGTTCTGCCACTAGCACAGTTTTGTGCATGTATGTTTGCCAGTACATCAGTCGGCGTGCAATAATGAATTTTTCTAAAGAATAAATTCCTTTTGCCTCAACAACCAATTTGTCATCAACAACATCCAGCATTGTTATTATCCTGTCGGAGCTGATAATACCCTCTGAAACACCGGAGAAAAATTGATGAAGATAGGTTTTGTGATATTGATTTTTAAAGATTTGTTTTCCTATTTCGAGTTTGCCGTCAAATTCTTTGTTTAAGGCATCAATAAATAAATCCGATAGCTCTTCATGATTCATGTTCTTTACTATAGAATGTTCTAATGTATGAGAAAATGGTCCGTGACCGATATCGTGAAGTAGTATAGCAATACAAGCACCAAGTCTCTCCTCTTCACTGATCTCTTGCCCTTTTAAACGCAATACTTCTATTGCTTTTTGCATTAAATGCATTGTGCCAATAGCGTGTTGAAATCGTGTATGTAATGCGCCGGGATATACAAGATGTGTTAATCCAAGCTGCTTTATTCTGCGAAGACGTTGGAAGTAAGGGTGTTCAATAATTTCAAAAAGAAGCGTATCGTGAATAGAGATAAAACCATATACAGGATCGTTTAAAATTTTCCTTTTGTTAACTTTGATTGCCATGAATAATATTTATGTTAATTTTTCTTAATGATACAATAATAATAATAAAATATCATTTATACTAAGCGTATGGTAATTAAATAAGTAGTTGTGTTATTTGTTTAGCTGTTATAAAAATATAGAGCGTGTAATAGTGGTTTGGTGTGAGTAGTCTGTTTTTTTAGTAAATTTATTGTTTAAAAATAAAGTATATGGATATAATAAAGATTCTTTGGGTTGATGATGAGATAGAACTGTTGAAACCTCATGTTATGTTTTTACAGTCGAAAGGATATGGTGTAGATACTTTGGTAAGTGGTGATGAGGCTTTAGAAGAGTTGGGAAAAAATAACTATGATATTGTTTTTCTTGATGAAAATATGCCCGGGCTGTCAGGAATAGAGACTCTTATGAGGATAAAAAATATTCAGCCTAATCTTCCTGTTGTTATGATTACAAAGAGTGAAGAAGAAATTATTATGGAGGATGCTATTGGTGCTAATATTGCCGATTATCTTATAAAACCTGTAAATCCTAATCAAATATTATTGTGTTTAAAGAAAAATCTTGATCATAGAAAAATAAAAACTGAGAAAAAGACTCATGCCTATCAACAAGAGTTTAGGAATATAGGAACGGAAATAGATAGTGATCTTAGTTTTAAGCAATGGAAAGAGGTATATAAGAAACTTGTTTATTGGGAAATAGAACTCGATTCGGTTTATGATGCAGGAATGCTGGAGGTTTTGAAAATGCAGAAAGCAGAAGCAAATCAAGTCTTCTCAAAGTTTATTGAAAAAAATTATCGCAATTGGTTAAACAATAAGTCGGACGAAAAGCCTCTGTTTTCGCATACTATATTGCGCAAAAAATTGTTCCCTGTATTGCAAAATACAGATAAGCCTGTTTTTTTGTTATTGATTGATAATTTGAGATTTGATCAGTGGAAAGTGTTGCAGCCTATTATTGAACAGAATTATAGAATAGAGGAGGAAGATATATTTTTAAGTATTTTGCCTTCTGTTACGCAATATGCGCGTAATGCACTGTTTTCGGGGATGATGCCGAGTGAAATAGTGAAAAAATATCCTCAGTATTGGACTAGTGAGAATGATGAGGGAACAAAAAATAAATACGAAGAAGAGCTGTTGGGAGAATATCTTAAACGCTTTGGTATGAGGGATGTGAAATATTCATATAATAAAATTCTTAGTGTTAATGCAGGAAGGAAGTTGTCTGATAATTTATCGCAATTAATGGATAAAGATCTTAATGTAATTGTGTATAATTTTATTGATATGCTTTCGCATGCCAGAACCGAGATGGAGATAATTCGTGAATTGGCAGACGATGAATCTGCATATCGATCTCTTACGCTTTCGTGGTTTGAGCACTCTCCTTTAAAAGATATTATTGACAAACTATCCGAAAAGGATGTAAAAGTGATTATTACTACAGATCATGGCTCGGTAAAGGTCGATAATCCGGTGAAAATTGTTGGGGATAGAAGTACTAATAAAAATCTTAGATATAAAACAGGTAAAAACCTGAATTTTAATCATAAAGAGGCTTTTGACGTGCGTAATCCCGAAGAGCTGTTTCTACCTAAAAT
>JAYEOD010000485.1:0-1668 GCA_034722575.1 Bacteroidota bacterium
CTATCAACATTTTGAATAGAGTTGTAAATGGAAATATTATGCTTTAAGTTTTTGCTGATGTGTGAGAATTCTACACTACCGCCATTAATATTACTCTCTATTTGCTCTGTAATATCGGTTTGATGTGGTAATCTGTCAAATTTATTTCCTCCTCTTCTGAATTCGTCGAGGTGGTGATATTCGAGACTTATTTTATCGGATAATGAAAAACGATGAAAAGAGCGGAAACCAAACGACTTACTCTTTATCTCTGCTAATTCCGAAAAATCATCTTTCGATTCTTTTATGCCATCGCCATCTCTGTCCCACATATCATTTGGATTAGCGTTATATGAATCTCTATCGCGATATTGTGCAAAAATAAACATCCCTGTATTGTAATCATCTGTGACAACGGAAGTGTTAAAAGAGGTATTTATGTCGGCAGAGTTTTCGTCAATAACACTAATATCACTTTTTAAAGAGAAGCTATTTTGTGTAGGCTCTTTAGTAATGATATTTACGGTACCGGCAATAGCACTAGAACCATATAATACCGAACCACCACCACGCACAACCTCTACACGATCGATCATATTTGTTGGAATTTGCTCCAAACCATATACCTTACTAAGAGCGCTCATTACAGGGCGGCTATCAATAAGTATTTGAGTATAAGGACCATCAAGACCATTCATTCTTAGTTGTGTAAAACCACAGTTTTGGCAGTTGTTTTCGATTCTAACACCGGGTTGAAAGTTTAATCCTTCTGCTAAGTTTGCCGACTGGGTAACTTCAAACATTTTTTTATCCATAACGCTTACCACTGTAGTAGCGTCTTTTCTGCTTTTTTTGTATCGGCTGGCAGTAACAACAACTCCTTCGGTATTTAAATAATCCTGAGTAAGCTCGAAATTAATCTCTTTTGTAACGCCATTTTTTAATATAATCTCTTTCTTTTGAGTTTTATATCCTAAATATTTTGCTATTATAGTATGTTTTCCTTCCGAAAGATTTACTAGCAAATAGTGTCCTGTTGCATCAGTGGCAACCCCAAACGAAGTTCCTTCTAAAATAATATTTACAAAAGGAAGATGCTCTTTTGTTTTAGCGTCAATAACATGTCCAAAAATATTGGCGTCAGAATGATTTTTTTCCGGAACTCCAAGTTCCTTTAATTTGTTTATATCTGATGCGCTTTGGTAATTGTACTCTACTTGCGAAAAGGTAATTTGATTTGAAAATAGCAATGTAATTACCGCTATCAGTAGTTTTATTCCTCTGATATTCATAATATGTGGTTTGTTGTAAAATGAGTGTAGTTTAAAAAGGTGTAAAAACAATACTATTAAAAATTAACATAATATTATTGTAATCCCCTGTTTTGATGCATAATAATCGACGCAACAAATTATTTATAAGGAATAATGACCTTTTTAAGCTAAACTTATTCGTAATTCGTAATTGAAAAATTGTATTAATAATGATGTATCTGATTATTGTTTTAGTTATTGAATAGTAACTAAACAAATATTTACATCATGGGGGGTGCTCTTAAATCAAAATATTGTTGCGAAAATCTACTATTAATTAAACTATTAGATATCTTACATGGCTGTTGTATAGTTTGTTCTTTTCTTTTAAGTAAGAAGAATAATAATAGTAAAGTCGAAATCAACATTGTTCCGG
>JAYEOD010000486.1:0-8482 GCA_034722575.1 Bacteroidota bacterium
GATATCGTTTTGAAAATGAGCGTCTGAGCTGGTGATAAATATTTTGTCTTTTAAATAGGAGTTAGCTTTAATAAAAGCTCTTTTTGTAGTGTGCCTTGATATTTCCAGTGCATCGAATTTCAGGTCGAAAGGAATAAAACCTAATTGGCTGATTAAGCTGTTATTTTGTCTGTTTACATGAGCCGGGATAAAAATACCATTCATCTCATATACTATATCAGAAAGTTCTTCAACAGATAGTGTGGTTGCTGAAATTAAAAGATGATCTATTTGCTGTATGATGTTTTCTTTTTTATCTACAATAATTTGATAGCCGAATATATCGGGATTGTTTTTTGTTTTTATAATTTTATCGTCAATAATTTTTTGGAATTTTTTATACTGTTGTTGTGTTTCAAAAAAAGTAAGACAATGAGCCTCTTCTTTTGTGGTGATTTCTGCGCCACAGAGTACAAAGATATCATGTTCTGCTGCAAGCGATTTTACTACTTCGCATTGTCCGGTATGATTATGGTCTGTAATGCCAATAATACTTAGCCCTTTTGTTTTAGCAGCCATTACAATTGCCTGAGGACTCATCTCTAAGCTTCCGCATGGCGATAAAACAGTGTGGATATGTAAATCGGCTTTGTATTTCCGCATTTAAAAAAGAGTTAATTGCGTTGTTTTTTTTGTTTTAGTGTTTACTAGTAATCACTCAATCTTAACCTTAATTCAATCAATTTTTTGTAATTAACTGAAATAGTTTTCCTGATATTTCGAATGCTTGAAGTTTAGTAGAAAGAATTGGTATGTTCTCGCTATTGCTTTGTTCAATGGTATTGTCATCGGGATTTAGTCCTTTAACAAGAATAACAGCAGCTATATCTTTTAGTGATGCTATAGCCATAATGTTTTTGTGTGTTTGCAGGGTTATCCAAACCTGCCCTTCGTCTGCACTTCCCATTACATCGCTAAGAAGATCACAGACATATCCTCCGGAAATTTCTTTGTTAAGACCTTTTTCTCCGCTAATAACTTTTAGATCTAATTTTTTTATTATCTCTTGTACTTTCATCCGTTTATTTTTTAGACATGATTAACATGATTTCATCCGTTTATAATTAGTTTAATTCGATGAAAGTGAATTATGCTATACCTTTACGCCAGATGGCGCAAAGATAGATGCCACAATCAACCGATCATTTATTCAATCTCCTTGTTCTCCGAATCAAAAGCAAGGAAAAAATTTCAACCTCAACCAACCAATTGAAATGGATAGGTCTATTTTAGGTCTTCTCGAGTATTAATTCTCTCTTTTCCCCAAATATCTTCTATGGTCTTTTTTGCCTCTTTTTTATTGATATAACCTTCGAAAAGTTTCATGTTTTGTACAAAGATGCAGTGGTTAATTTTAGCTCTTCCTTGAACAATATCATCAGCTAAGGCTTGACACGATGGTGCTCCACACGCTCCACAGTCGAAACCCGGCAGTGTATTAATTAGCAGTGATTTTTTTTCCATCTTCTGCATCGCTTTACGCAAATTATCGTCAAGCTTATCAATAGATCGTGGTTTTACGGTTGCCAGTTCAATATTTTCCAGTAAAATTTCGCGTTTTTCTTTATTAGCAATTTTATTTTTCGGAAGTTGATTGGCTCGATTTTTCATTCTCTCTACGGTAAGAAAGCGGTTGCTTACTGTTAATACTCCTCCGGCACAGCTTTCGTCGCAAGCACGTAATTCGAGAAAATCGAGATCTTCGAATTCCTCATTTTCAAGTTTTTCTAAAAATTCAGTAACGTTTCTAATGCCATCGATAGCCAAGCTGCGTCCTATCGAATTATCTGCTTCTCCTTTTGTTAAGCTCCATAATACTCCCGTTTTAGAAAGACTATTAGAATCGGGAATACGACAAGTATTATTTTGTTTGTTTTTTATCTTAGTAAATACCTTATTGTAGATAGAGTCGAGATTAATTACTCCGTTAATCATTGATATCTTTTCTCCAACAGGGCTTTTTACTGCAGCAATTTTTGCTGCACACGGCGTGATATAAAAAATCCCTATTTCCTCTTCTTTGATGCCTGTTGAAATGAGTTTCTTTTTATAGTAATATGCCGCTAAGTCGAAGGGGGGCTTTATTAGTAGTAAGTTATCAACTAGTGATGGGTATTTCACTTGTATTAATCTTACTATTGCAGGGCAAAAAGTGGATATTAATGGCTTTTTTTCAGGATGTTTGCTTTGATAATTATTTGATATCTCTTTAAGTGTGTCAACAGAGTGTTCTACTTCATATACATGTGTAAAGCCCAACTCTAGTAATGTACTGTAAATTTGTTTTGGGGGAAATTTATCGGGGAACTGGCTAATCATCACCGAAGGAAAAAGAGCAATGCGGTGTTTATATTTAAAAATATCATCAAAGTCGTCATGCTCAATTTTTATTGCAGAAACCGGACACTCCTTATAACACTCTCCACAGTCAACACAGCGTTGTTTGTTTAATATCGCTTTTCCATCTTTTATTCTTAGGGCTTCGGTAGGACATACGGATATACAATGTGTGCATCCTGTGCAAAGATCACGATCAATTTTTAAAGCATGATGAAACAATTTATCATTCATAAAAGAGCTTTCTAAAAGTGATTAGCAATATGAACTATTGTGCCTTTATTAACCTTGCTTTTTATATTTAATGTATCAGTATTATTTTTTATGTTATTCAACCCCATTCCGGCGCCAAATCCCATTTCTCTAACTTCTGCGCTTGCTGTAGAATAACCTATTTCCATTGCTTTTTTAATGTTAGGTATTCCGGGGCCTTTATCTGTTAATATAATATCGATGCGTTCGGCATTAATATCAACTTTAATATCGCCGCTATAAGCATGTGCAACAATGTTTACTTCAGCTTCGTATAGAGCTACAACAATTCTTTTGATTAGCTTCGAGTCGATGTTAAGTTGTTTTAAAACTTTCTTAACTTGACTCGAAGCATATCCTGCGTTGGAAAAATTTCCACCTTGAACTTTATAATTTAATTCCATTCAAATGTAATCAGCTTAGAATAATGGTTTCAGACCGGCATTCATTAATTCACCCGATGTTCTAAACATAGAATAATCTGTTTCGATTAATGCTATGTTATTCTCGTCGGCTAATTTAATCATTTCTGTGCTAATTCTCTTCCCTCTAACTAAAACTACGTAAGAAATATCACTCATTTCTGCGGTACGTATAACCTGAGGATTTGTTAATCCTGTGATTAAAAGCAAATTATCTGAGGATGTAGTTAATACATCGCTCATTAAATCAGATGCGAATCCTGAGATCACTTCATCTTGAAGTCTGCTTTGCCCGCAAACAATGTTTCCGTCGATTATATCTATTATTTCTTTTAGCTTCATTCTTTTTACGGTGATTTTTTTCCAACAAAAAATAAACAAAAACAACACTTTAACAACGCCACAAAATTAATCAACCTTTTTTAATTACAAAGCGTTATTGTTAAAAAATTCACAATGTTATTGAAATAACAATCAATTTAGAATGAGTTTTAATTGTAGTGAGGTTATGTTTTTGATATTAGAATATGAGTTGCAAAAAAAAAGAGACTGTTACAATATTGCAACAGTCTCTTTTAGTATTGAATTTTTGAATCCTTTCCGAAAGTTATAGTTTTTCGGGTGTTAATTTTATAGCCTTTTATCTATATACTTTAATACTTTTTCCTTGCAGTATAATGAGTATGTAGTAAGTCGTGCGATTTATGTCCAAGTGGTTCCTTTAGGAAGTCGGCATAAATATTTGCTATCTCAGGATTCTCGTGTGATTTACGGATTGGTAGTCCTTCGTCTTCAGCATAAATTGCTTCAGTACGTTTTTGTCTGATTTCAGGACTTGTTGGTATTGGTTGCCCTCCGCCGCCAAGACATCCGCCGGGACATGCCATTACTTCAATAAAGTGATAACCTCCCTCTCCGTTTTTGACTTTTGTCATTATTTGTCTCGCGTTAGATAATCCGTGGGCAATGGCTACTTTAAGTTCGGCTCCTTCGAGGAAGTTCCAGTCGGGAATAGTTCCTTCTATTTTAATTGTCGCCTCTTTTACACCTTCCATGCCACGCACGGGCATAATATTAAGGTTTTTGAAAGGTACTTCGCGTCCTGTTACTATTTCGTAAGCAGTACGAAGAGCGGCTTCCATAACGCCACCTGTGGCTCCAAATATAACTCCTGCGCCTGATGATTTTCCCATGATGCTATCATACTCTTCATCTTCTAAGCTCATAAAATCTATACCGGCTTGTTTTATCATCATGGCTAGCTCTCTGGTAGTGAGAACGTAGTCAACATCCTGGTAGCCACTATCCCGCATTTCGGGACGAATAGCTTCGAATTTTTTTGCTGTACAAGGCATGATGGATATTGAGGCTATATGTTCAGCTTTTAATCCTTTTTTCTGAGCGTAATATGTCTTAGTTAAAGGCCCAAACATCTGCTGAGGCGACTTGCATGTAGATAAATTAGGAATTTGCTCAGGAAAAGCATGCTCTAAAAATTTTATCCATCCCGGAGAGCATGATGTTGTCATTGGTAAAGCAACGCTTTCGTCTTTATCGACAAGAACTTTTTTGAGTCTTGTCAAAAGCTCTGTACCCTCCTCCATAATTGTAAGGTCGGCTGTAAAATCTGTATCTAGCACAGAGTCGAAACCGATGTTTTTAAGAGCGGCAACTAATTTTCCTGTAACTCGTGTTCCAACTTCAAATCCAAGATCTTCACCTAAGGCAATCCTGACTGCCGGAGCGGTTTGAACTATTGTGTGAACGTTAGGGTCGTTTATTAAGTCCCACACTTCCTCAAGATAAGTTCTTTCGGTAAGTGCACCTGTTGGGCAACGGTTTATGCATTGTCCGCAATTGGTACAAACTGTATCGTCTAAAGGTTTTCCAAAGAAAGTAGAAATTCTTTGTTGATCACCTTTGTTGATCACGGCTAATGCGCTCACCGACTGTATGTCAGCACACGTTCTTACGCATCGTTGACAACGAATACATTTACTATCGTCTTTTGAAATTGAAGGAGACGATATATCAGGCATTTTATCTTTTTGTTGTACTAAATCAAGATATACATGATCTCCAACACAGTATTCTGCTGCAATCTCTTGAAGTTCACAGTTTCCGTTTTTAAAACATTTTGTGCAATCGGCATTATGCTCCGAAAGAAGAAGTTCTATAACAGTTTTGCGTGCTTCGCGGACTTTCCCGCTATTGGTAAGGATTTCCATTCCTTCTGATACCGGAGTTGCGCATGAAGCTACAAGGGTTTTTGCTCCCTTTTGTTCAACAACGCATATACGGCAATTACCCGCTACTTTAAGGTCGGGGTGATTACATAGCGTGGGTATCTTAAAATTTAATTTCTTAGCAGCGTCTAGGATTGTAGTTCCTTCTTCTACGCTTACCGGTTTATTATTTATTTTTAGATTTACTAGATAATTATTCATAACTATTGTTTTTGAAGTTCAAGAAATGGAATTAGTAAATAATTTCTTCTCTGAAATTATCCACGATAGAGATGAAAGGATTAGCTACAGATTGTCCTAGTCCGCATTTTGAGGCTAGTTGCATATTTTTAGCTAATTTTTTTAAATCATCCAGATATGCAGGCTTCTTTTCTCCTTTCTTTACGGCTTCAATTCCTTTAAGGAGCTGTTGGCAACCAATGCGACAAGGAGTGCATTGTCCGCAAGACTCTTCTGTAAAGAATTCCAGATAGTCGTGAAGTACGTTGTACATTGATCTGGTGCTGTTGAATATCATCATCGATCCTCCGGTAGGAATACCTTCAAATCCAATAATAGTGTCGGCAAAATGTTTTCTTGGTACGCAGTGTCCTGATGCGCCTCCTACTTGAATAGCTTTTGCATCGCCATCACCAAATTCATCGATAAAATTTTGTAGAGGCATTCCTAGTTCCAATTCATAAATTCCTGCAATAGGAGTGTCGCCGGAAATAGAGAATACTTTCGAACCTCTTGAGTCTTTTGTGCCAAGGCTTTTAAACTTTTTAGGCCCCATTTTACAGATCATAGAAGTGTAAACTAATGTTTCAACGTTGTTGATAACAGTAGGTTTATTATTATATCCTGAAATAGTTGGGTATGGAGGTTTGTTACGCGGTTCGCCGCGTTTTCCTTCCATTGATTCAAACAGAGCGCTCTCTTCTCCGCAAATGTATGCGCCACTTCCTGATTTGATAGCAATAGTGAAGTCGAGCCCGAGTTGTGCAACGTCTTTATTAAATTTTTCAAGTTTAGTATTGAGTTTGTTGGTTAAAAAGTTGTATTCGCCTCTTAGGTATATAAAACCCTCTTTAGCGCCAATACAATAACCGCAAATAACAATTCCGAGAAAGACCTTTTCCGGTACAACATCCAAGATTTCACGATCTTTGAATGTTCCCGGTTCTCCTTCGTCGGCATTACATATCACATACTTTATTTCTGACGTTTCATTTTTTGTGAATTTCCACTTTAAGCCTGTGGGAAATCCCGCTCCGCCACGGCCCTTTAATCCGGAATCGATAATATCGTTAATAATATCGTCAGGACTTTTTTTGATTGTTTTTTCTAATATCTCTAAAATATTACAAACTTTACAATCAAAAATAATATCTACTTTTTTTAATTTTTTGTTCTTCATGAGAAATCTCTTTTAAAGAATAAACAATAATAATTTTACTTGGTGTTTTTTGCGTATCCCTGAATTATTTTTACTGCTTTTTCAGGCGTTAGTTCCGGATAAACCTCATCATTAACTAACATGACAGGACCTTTATGGCACCATCCTAAGCAATTGGCCGATAATAGAGTAAATTTATTATCAGAGGTTGTTTCACCAATTTTAATGTTTAGTTCTTCTTCAAGAGCTTGGATTATCTCGTCCTTACCTTTCATATGGCAGGCGATAGTTTTGCAGATACGAATAATGTTTTTTCCTCTTGGGATTGTGTCCAAAAAAGTATAAAACGAAGCTGTTCCGTATATTTCTGCTGTGGATAACTCCATAGCTTCAGCTACTATTGTAATAGCTTTTTCTGACAAGAATTTCTCTTCTTGTACGATTGCTTGTAAGATGGGCATCAGACTGTTTTTTTCTGTCCCATGTTTTTTTACAAGATTTTTAATTAAAACATCTGTGTTTGACATAAATGTTCGCGTTTTGTTGTTTAAATGTTGTTGTTTGTTTTTTTCCGTTATGTTGTTAACAGTTTAGATTTCAAATATATAATTTTTATTTGTTACTACGCTAACAATAAAATAATTTAATTTGTCAAATTAAATTATTTATATTTAGATTAATTCTACGAATAGATAGATTTAGATGTTTTGATTTGTTAGAAGAATAATTGTGGTATTTTTGTGCTGTAAAATATTAAGTAATTAAACAAGATAGTAGTGGGTAGATACTTTATAAAATTGGCATACAGTGGTTCGGATTATCATGGATGGCAAATCCAGCCAAATGCAATAACTATTCAGGAGGAAATCAATAATTCGTTGAGTTTGATTTTAAGAGAAACAATTAATGTTGTTGGAGCGGGAAGGACAGATACCGGTGTTCATGCAAGTGATTTTTATGCGCATTTTGATATTGAGAAAGATTTGGGTGGAGAGAAAGAGCTTGATAGATTGGTTTTTAGATTAAATAGATTTTTGCCTAAGGCGATTGCTGTTTATAGTATTTTTAAGGTTGGTGATGGGTTTCATGCCAGATTTGATGCTATTTCCAGGACTTATAAATATTATGTAGCGGAGAGGAAAAATCCTTTTATTCAAGAGACATCATACCAATTATTAAAGAGTATTGATATTGATAGAATGAATAGTGCGGCTAAGATTTTATTTGAATATGATGATTTTACATCTTTTTCGAAATCACACACTCAAACAAATACTAATTTGTGTACGATAATGCATGCTGAGTGGAATAGGGAAGGAGATGGATTGGTATTTACGATAAAAGCAAATAGGTTTCTTCGTAATATGGTAAGGGCTATTGTAGGTACTCTTTTGGAGATAGGATTGGGTAAATTAGATGTTGATGATATGAGGAGGATAATTTTATCTAAAAACAGATCAGAGGCTGGTTATTCTGTTCCTGCTAAGGGGCTGTTTTTAACTGATATTGAATACGATTTTTAGTTGAGTGTTTACGGATGAAACGAGCCATACTAAAACTTTTAACACACACGAGAATGATTATAAATGTGCAGCTCCATCCGACAAATAAAAAATAAGTAATGAGTTGGAGTGGCATTCAGAAAAATGTTATTCAGCTCGCAGCTAAGCATTAGAGAGAGCGGGAAGCTGAGAACTTGTTCGAAGATCACCCGGACGAACCTATACCAAAAACATATTAAAATGAGCGATAAAAATTGTTTCTTTTTCTCTTCTTCTTTGTTTAAAAATAATTACGTAGCTAAGGCT
>JAYEOD010000487.1:0-1665 GCA_034722575.1 Bacteroidota bacterium
ATACTGTTTTTTATATTATTCTCTTTTTCAAGGATTAGCTTACTGATATTCAGTTCAGCTATTTTTGAGAACATTACTTTTGTAGAGTCATTAAGACTTTTGTTTTTTGGTTTTCGTTTCGATTTGTCGGCAACTTTTATGTTGCTATCGGTATATATTTTTTTCGAGATACTTCCCGGAGTGGGAAAAAACAAAATTTATAGACATTTTACACGGCTACTCTTCCTTATTCCGGCAATTATAGGATTGGCTTTTAACTATGGCGATTCGGTATATTTTCCTTTTACCTTAAAACGGACAACAGGCGATATTTTCGATTATATTGCCACAAACGGCGGTTTTATTGAGTTAATACCACAGTTTATTATCGATTTTTGGGGTGCTTTTATTTGTTGGCTTATTTCGGTAGCTATCTTAATTATCTATACATATAAAACAAAATTCAAAACACATCAAATAAAAACAAATCCGACAAAACACTTCACTACAAAAAGCATTGTATTTATTTTATCGATAGCAGTTTGTATTTTATTTATACGAGGAGGTACGCAATTAAAACCACTCAGAATAATACATGCCGGTAAATACGCTACATCGCAAAACATTTCATTAATTTTAAACACTCCTTTTACAATAATAAAAACACTTAACAAAACAGGAGTAGAACACAAAAACTATTTTGATAACAAAACAATCTCTAAAATATACTCTCCAATACATTTATCAGACACATCTTTATTCAATAAAAAAAATGTGGTAATACTAATATTAGAGAGTTTTTCGCGAGAGCATAGTGGATACTTAAACAGAGCCACCGAAGGATATGAGGGGTTTACTCCATTTTTAGATTCGTTAATGCAAGTTGGGGTTTATGTTGACGGATTTGCAAACGGGAAACGCTCTATTGACGGAATACCGGCAGTAACAACCAGTTTGCCAACACTAATGAACAACAGCTATATTACTTCGTTATATTCAGGGAATAAACTTTACGGAATGGCGGAGCTGCTCAAACAACAAGGGTATTCCACCTCCTTTTATCATGGCGGCACAAATGGCACTATGGGTTTTGATGCTTTTGCAGAGATATCGGGATTTCAGAAATATATTGGATTAAACGAATATAACAACATGGGAGATTATGATGGTAAATGGGGAATTTTCGACGAGCCATTTCTGCAATTCTTTGCTAAAGAACTCGACAAAGAGACAGCACCATTTTTTACTACACTATTTACCCTGAGCTCGCATCACCCATACACCATACCAAAACAACATAAAGGAAAATTCAAAAACGGCAATTTAAAAATTCAAAAGGCGATAATGTATTCCGATTATTCGTTGCGTAAGTTTTTTGATACGGCAAAAAAAATGGACTGGTACAATAACACTCTGTTTGTAATAACTGCCGATCACACTTCGGAAGGATTTTCGAAATATTATAAAAACAATCACGGACAATATAGAGTACCAATAATATTTTTCGATCCGAAAGGTATAAATACTACTTTTGACCACCGCGGACAACAAATGGATATTGAGCCAACAATTTTGGACTTATTAAATTATCCCGATAATTATATTGCTTTCGGACGCAGCTTAATAGACACTAAAGAGTTTTTTGCTATTCAATACACAACTAATTCATTTCAAATAGAATATAAA
>JAYEOD010000488.1:0-1664 GCA_034722575.1 Bacteroidota bacterium
GCAACAGACACCGCCTTCGTCCGGTTGAAGATGTATTAGATGAGATGGAAGCAATGACCGAAAAGCTAATCTTTATTTTAGACGATAATTTTTATGGTTACTCAACAAAAAGTAAAGAGCACGCCTATGCTATTTTAGAAGGGATGATTAGTCGTGGTATTAAAAAACAATGGTTTACACAAACATCATTAAATATTGCCAACGACAAAAAATTCTTGAAATTAGCAGCAAAATCAGGATGCCGAACACTACTTGTTGGTATTGAAGCTGAAGAGTTAGACCAATTAAAAGAGACCAACAAAAGATTAAATATTAAGATTGGCACTAATCACTATAAAGAGAAAATACGAGCAATTCAAAAAGCCGGTATTGCTGTTTTAGGGACATTTATTTTTGGATTAGATGGCGATACGCCGGAACATTTTAATAAGAGAGCAGATTTTATTAACAGAATAGGAATAGATTCGATACAAACGTCTATTATTACGCCACTACCCGGCACAACACTTTTTAACAGAGCAAAAAAAGAGGGTAAAATCCTAAAAAACA
The DNA here is from genome assembly GCA_034722575.1 of Bacteroidota bacterium. Taxonomy (GTDB): domain Bacteria; phylum Bacteroidota; class Bacteroidia; order Bacteroidales; family JAIPAH01; genus JAIPAH01. Next base: position 550 of record JAYEOD010000488.1, read on the forward strand.
GCTATCCCGAAGATTGGAAACATTACAACTTCACAGAATCGGTACTGCAACATCCCACTATGACAACTGAAGAGATTCATTTTAATATGGCAAAAGCATGGCAAAAACTATACAACAAAACAAATCTCAGGAAACACTTTCTAAAAACATGGTTTTTTACCAAAAGTTTTACCACCGCATATTGGTCTTACGTAGGCAATTGGCAATACAGAAGAATTGTATTTGAAGATATAGGATACGATCCGGATATCCCAATTAAAAAACAATGTAACAATAAGATAAAAAACAGAGAGAATATAGATAAAGCAAACTAAAAAAGGCAATAGAATCGCTATTTAAATAACGATTCTATTGTTTTATTATATTTTTGCTCCACAACATTTCTTTTTATTTTCATAGATGGAGTGAGTTCTCCTGAATCAACGGACCACACATCTAATAACAATTCATACTGCAAAATCTGATGTGTTTCGCGTGCGTTAGTATTATAGCCCATCACAACAGTATCCATCTCTTTTCGCAAAAGGTTATTAAAAATATTTTTTTCTACAGAACCGGCAATAGAATTTCTTTTCATCCACTTTTTAATATACTCCTGATTAAGAGTAATAATAGCACCCAACGACTCTCTGTTTTCTCCTACAACAATTACTTGATCTATAAAAGGCGACAATTTCATTTGATTTTCAATACGTTCGGGATAAACATAAGTTCCGGAAGATATTTTAAAGATAGTTTTCTTTCTCCCGGTAATAGAGAGATACTCATCTTCGTCCAATTCACCAATATCTCCGGTATGAAGCCACCCTTCTTTATCTATCGCCTCTTTTGTTAATTCAGGATGTTTATAATAACCCTGCATTAAATTCGGCCCTTTTAATAAAACCTCTCCATCTTCAGCAATTTTACCTATTACATTAGGAAGCATTCTCCCCACCGTTCCGGGCTTATCAAATGTTTCGTTATTAAATGTCACCAAAGGAGCCATTTCCGTTAAACCATACCCATCATAAACCGGAATACCAATATTTCGGAAAAAATAATATACATCGCGCGATAATGCCGCTCCGCCACAAATTATTTTCTCCACATTTCCTCCCATCAACTCTCTCCAT
>JAYEOD010000489.1:0-1660 GCA_034722575.1 Bacteroidota bacterium
AAAAGTATGGGGTTTGGTCGATTGTTGGAATAGTTATTACTGTATTGTTATACTTCTTTTTGAGTAAGGAACTTCCAAAGGATGTAAATCGGTTGCCTTTTTTTGTCGGATTAATAGTGCTGGATCTCTATTTGTGGTCAAGTATTAAAAAATTTGTTTTCGTCTATCATAAGTTTTTTATCTACTTAATTAGTGTCTTGTATTGGTTTCCGGTGTTTGCCTTGTTGGGAATTGCTACATCAACATTTTTTATCGACTTCTTCTCTTTGAATCAGGTCTTTCGAGCCTATCTGTTCGGAATTATTTTAGTTGTTTTTATTGCTAAATTAGTTCCTTTGTTTTTTCTTTTCCTTAATGATGTTTATAGGTTAGTGTGTTTTTTGATGCATATAATCATCCCTTCAAAACGAAGGATTTATACTGAGGAGTTTAAAAATAGTCGTAGTAAGTTTATTCGTCAGATAGGACTTGTAACAGGAGGTCTTTTTTTGGGTACTTTGCTTACGGGTATGTTTAAATGGGCTTATGATTTTAAGATTTGGCGACATGAAATAAAACTTCCTAATTTGCCCAATAGCTTTAATGGGATGAAAATTGTTCAGATTTCGGATATGCATTTAGGGTCGATGGCTACAAAAAGTGCTTTAACAGATGCTGTGAAAATGATTAATGATTTGAATCCTGATGTGATATTTTTTACCGGTGATTTGGTGAATTATGCTACTTCAGAGGCTCTTCGCTTTAAGGATGTTTTGAGAGAACTAAAGGCTGAGCAGGGAATATATACTGTTTTAGGAAATCATGATTATGGTGAGTATCGCCAGTGGGACACGGCTGAAGAGAAAGAGGATAATATGCAGGAGTTATTTAGCTTTTACAATGATCTTGGATGGCGATTGTTAAATAATGAGAATGTGATTTTTAAGGAAGCAGATGGTGAAATAGCTTTGGTGGGAGTGGAAAATTGGGGTGCTCATCCTCGATTCCCGAAAAAAGGAGATTTGAGAAAAGCGATGCAAGGCACAGAAAAAGCTGATGTTAAATTGCTGTTGTCGCACGATCCTTCGCATTGGAGTTCTGTGGTTCTGCCCGAAAAATACGATATTGATATCGCCTTTAGTGGTCATACTCACGGAATGCAGTTTGGAATAGAGATCCCCGGAATAAAATGGAGTCCTGCCAAATATATGTATAAGCGCTGGGCAGGATTGTACGATAATAAAAATAATGGTAAAACACAATATCTTTACGTAAACCGTGGATTAGGTGTTATCGGTTATCCCGGACGTATTGGTATCCTTCCTGAAATTACTCTTATGAAATTGGTTAATTAATTTAGTGCTTGTCTTTAATGTCGGCAATTTTAAAATTAGTCGCACCGTGACTTTTCGAATAACTGAATAAAAACTGTTTAATTTCTTTTTTTATCTCAAAATAGAGTCACACCGTGATTTTATATATACTAATAGTGAAGCAGTGACTTGCAGATTTGAAGAGTGAAATATTAATTCTTAATAACGTACATTGTATCAAATAAAAGAGTAATTTCGCAGCCTCAAAAAAATGTTGGAATGCAGAAGATTAGAAATATTGCGATTATCGCACACGTTGACCATGGTAAGACTACTTTGGTAGATAAAATGATCTATCAAGGAAACTT
>JAYEOD010000490.1:0-1654 GCA_034722575.1 Bacteroidota bacterium
CATCTTTTACTTAAAAAAATACTCTTCCAAAGACTTTATCTCCTCTTTTATGAAAGAGGTAAATAAAAAACAAAAATACTTTGAAAATATAATACAACAGGAGTTTCCGGCATATCACTACGATTACAGTTTTTTGAAAAACAACGCTGCGACAATAAGAAAAGAGTTGCCTAAATTCACAAAATATGTAAAAGAGAATCCCGATTTCGCTAAATTCGCTTTCGATATAAGTAAACATAAAAAAAACTACGACACTACATTCCATAAAGACATCCCTGATGCATTTGTAAACTCTTATCTTGAAAAAATAAACAAAAAAAATAATACCTCAGAAATCAGAATCGAAAACTACTATACTAAAAAGCTTCACATCCTAGGAACAGGAAACAAACCATCAAATATCACCAGCTATTTACATCCGTCTCCGGAGGTTAGTTCATACAATAAAACCTTAGGCAAACCGATTTATATAAAAGCCGATACTCTGGCCAAATATCTGTTTTTTATTGTTGATGGGCATAACAAAACATTTGCATCTGAAATCTCTCAACATCCGTCACCAAAAATCACCATACCTGAAGATAGCCTGATAGCTCTTAAAGAATTTGAGAATGCTACATATTTAAAAATTACAGAGAAAAACATCCTGTTTACAGGAAAAAATATCGTAATAGACACTTCGTTAATTATCCCGAAAGGATATAATGTAACGATTCCTGCCGGCACAAATATCGATATTACCAACAACGCCAACATACTCTCATACTCAACAATGCATATCACGGGAACAAAAAACAATCCTGTAAAAATCACCTCTTCCGATAAAACTGCAAAAGGATTTTATCTGCTACAAGCAGAAAAAAAATCGACTTTTAGCCATGTAGAATTTAGCAATTTGAGCTCGTTAGATTACAATGGATGGACGCTTCCGGGTGCGGTATGTATTTATGAAACGGAAATTGAAATCAACAATGCTACATTCCGAAATAATCAACATTGCGATGATGCACTAAATATTATCCGCTCCAATTTTCATGTTTCAAATTGTTACTTCACAAAAACTTTTGCCGATGCTTTCGACTCCGACTTTTGCACAGGGCTAATTGACAACTGTACTTTTGATAATATAGGAAATGATGCAATCGACTTTTCGGGTAGCAAAATAGATATTAGAAATTGTGATATTGCTTCCGCAGATGATAAAGGCATTAGCGGCGGCGAACAATCTACGCTGACTATAGAAAATTGCGTTATAACAAATTGCAATATAGGAGTAGCATCAAAAGACCTATCGAATGTTTCGGTATTAAAATCAGAGATAAGAAACTGTAACTACGCATTTGTTGCTCTTCGTAAAAAGCCCGAATACGGCGGTGCAAAAATCATGGCTCGAAGGATGAAATTAAAAAACAATTCTAGCGTTCATCTTATTGAAGAGGAGTCGAAATTAATTTTAGGCACCCAAATAGTAATAGGAAAAGAAAAAAATGTAAGGACGCGTTTCTATTAATTAGAGCCTGTCTGTAAACTCGAGTGTTGGGTTCACAATGTTCGCTGTTGAGGCTTTCGCAGTCTTAAAAATCAAGAGTTTACTGTAGTAGACGACTATTTTTTAAAACAAGGATAACGAAGAGAGCGGACATTATAGACAAAC
>JAYEOD010000491.1:0-8420 GCA_034722575.1 Bacteroidota bacterium
ATAATATCTGCATTTTTCAATTTCATTCCCTATTTTGGAACATGGATTGGAGCATCGATACCTTTAACATTTGCCCTTTTAACCGGCGACACAATTAACACGGCTATCGGCGTATTAATTCTTTTTATCATTATTCAATTTTTAGAAAACAATATTTTAACACCAAATATAACCGGTGGATATGTAGATATAAATCCCTTTATAACCATTTTGAGTATAATTATTGGTGGTATGATTTGGGGTATCACAGGCATGTTTGTAATACTTCCGATAATAGGTACAATAAAAATTATCTGCGAACATTATCCTAGTTATAACCCTATAGCATACCTCATCAGCAACCAACAAGAGAGAAAATATCTGACAAAAAAACGTAGGGTGATATTTTTATGGAAAAAAATATCAAACATCTTTAAAACACGAGTATAAGGTATTACTAACTATTTTCAGCATCTACTTAAATATTCGTTCATTACTAGTATCTTTGCAAAAAATAATAAAATGGATTTTAAAAATATTACAGAAGGATTAAGTAATACACTCGAAACATCAGTAAACGAAAAAGATACAGCAGCAACCTATGGTTCGGGATTACTAGAAGTTTATGCCACACCGGCAATGATAGCTTTTATGGAAAACACCTCATTACATGTTGTACAAAACAAACTACCCGAAGGGTATAATACAGTAGGGACATCTGTTAATATAAAACATCTAAAGGCAACACCTGTAGGAATGAAAGTTACCTGTAAAGCAAAATTGATTAGCGTTAACGGGTCAAAATTAGAGTTTGATTTAGAGTGCCACGATGAAAAAGGGCTGATAGGAAAAGGCACTCATAAAAGATATATCATCAATACAGAAGAATTTATAAAAGGACTAAAATAAAACAATAATATTTTGAATATTACAGACAACACTTTTGAAATTGCGGTAAAAACAATGGCCGGTCTCGAAGATGTATTAATAGCAGAGCTTAAAGAACTCGGAGCAAAAAACATCAAACGAGGCACACGAATTGTTCATGTAACAGGAGATAAAAAATTACTTTACAGTATAAATTATCGTTGCCGAACAGCATTAAGGGTATTGGTTCCAATAAAGCGTTTCCAGATATATACTGAGAAAAATTTTTATAAAAGAATACATAATATTGAATGGAGTAATTACTTTGATACATCAAAAACGTTTGCTATTGACGAAGTAGTTACAAACTCTATTTTCCGTCACACAAAATTTGCAGCATACAGAACAAAAGATGCCATAGTAGATTATTTCCGCGACAAAACTGATGAGCGCCCTAGCATAGATACTTCAGATCCGGATATAAGAATTAATCTTCATGTTATTAACGACACAGCCACTATTTCGTTAGATAGTTCGGGCAGTTCGTTACACAAAAGAGGTTATAAAACCGCTATTGGCGAAGCTCCTTTAAATGAGGTATTGGCTGCCGGAATTATTAAATTAACCGGATGGAATGGAAAAAGCAATTTTATTGATCCTATGTGTGGTTCGGGCACGTTCGCCATTGAAGCTGCTATGATATCACAAAATATTGCTCCGGGATTTTATCGCGAATCATTTGGTTTTCAGAAGTGGCTAGATTTTAATAAAGATATATGGACAGAAGTTTTAACAGAATCGGCAGACGCTATTAAAGATAGTAAATGTAAGATTTTTGCTTCTGATATTTCGTGGCAAGCGCTAAAAACTGCACAAGAAAATATTTCCAATGCAAAACTCAGTAAAGATATTGAAGTAAAACAATGCAATTTTTTCGATCTGCAAGCGCCGTACAAAGAGGGAACTATTATAATGAATCCTCCGTATGACGAGCGTCTTAAATCGGATGATATAATAGATTTATACAAAAATACTGGCGATACCTTTAAAAATAATTTTGCCGGATATACTGCATGGATATTATCGGGTAATTTACAAGCATTAAAACTTATCGGCTTACGTTCGTCGAAACGAATAATACTATTTAATGGAGGTATAGAGACACGTTTAGCTAAATACGAAATGTATAAAGGAACTAAAAGAACTAATATAAAAGAGGATTCGGAAGAGAAATAGCAACAATAATATTTCGACTTTCTGTTAACTAACAACTCACACCGCACTTGCAGAAATAAAGTATAGGGCTTTTAATCTCTCTTTTTGTGATAAAAATTTATTGCTAAAAGAGAGATTCCAAGCATTACAGAAGGGATAATCACTTTAGCCAAATCTTTATGTTTTTTAGATAATTTATTACTATTTGCAACACACTCCGATACCAGCTGAATAATATAAGCATGAATATCAGATTTTCCTTTTGAGTGCTTTTTATCTTTATAAACACCGCTCATATCAATAATATCAGAAATAGCACTACTATCCTTTAAAAAGCTTGATTCGGTTTTTACAACCTCTTTTTTCAGTCGATTTTTTATCTCCCTAAGCTCTCTCCTACTGTTTATCTTTGCTTTCTTTTTCTTTACCATCACTTTCTGAGAAAAATATTTTTATCATTTTATTCATAAAAGGATACACTAATAATGTTTTTCTAAACGCAAAAAATACAATAACAACAAGTAAATAAAACGCTGTTATAATGGCAAAACCCAACATAAAAGAATCATATTTCTCGGCAATAGCAAAAGCACCTGTTATTGACGCAAAACCAATAAACAAAACAAAAAACATCAGCAGCACTATTTTTGAAAACAATACTGCCAATGCCTCTGCAGTTTTTTCAGAAATCTCTAACTTTAGTAAAAGAATTCTTGAATTTAGATAATCTTGAATTTTCTGAAGCATAAAGCCTTAAATGTTTGTTACACAAATTACCACCAAATAAATCTCAATAATTATTTGGCTTCATGTTTACTTTTCAGCCTCTTTTTTTGCCTTACCAACATTTTTAAGAGTTTCTTTCTCTTTTTCGATAAGATCTTTTACAGCTTCTAATAATTCTTCCGACTTAGAGGTAATTTTATCTCTAGTCTCTTTTCCGCTAGTAGGAGCAATAAGCAATCCTGTTAAAACGCCGGCGGCTGCTCCCGCCAATACTCCTAATAAAACTTTGCTACCATCTGACATAATTAAAATGTATTTAATGAATAATAGTCTAAATATAATTAAAATAATCGACATATAAAAATAAAGCCATTATTATTTTTATAAACAGGCTCTAATTATGGACATTTTAACTATTCTATTAAAAAAAATCAGATACTATTCATCATCAAATTCTGATGTAAAATGGAAATTAATATCCGGATATTTCTCTTGAGCCATTTGCAAAGCAAATGGCGAATCAGCCAAAAACACATTCCTTCCCCATTTATCTAAAGCCATATTATTTGTTTTTCTGGTCATAAAATCTTTTAACATCGCTTTATTGCTACTCGTAAACCAACAAGTCTTATACAAATTTATGTGATCGTATCTACACGAAGCCCCATATTCGTGTAAAAGACGATATTGGATAACCTCAAACTGCAACTGTCCTACAGTACCAATTATTTTTCTTCCGGTATGTTTTCCTTTAAACAGCTGTGCAACACCTTCGTCCATCAATTGATCAAGACCTTTATCAAGTTGTTTATACTTCATAGGATCTGTATTAACAACATACTTAAACAACTCCGGAGAGAATGACGGCATACCTTTAAAGTGAATCTTTTCTCCTTCAGTAAGAGTATCTCCAATTTTAAAATTTCCTGTATCGTGAATACCCACAATATCGCCGGGATAAGCCTCTTCAACAATACTTTTTTTCGACGCCATAAAGGCTGTAGGACTAGAGAACTTCAATTTTTTATTTAATCTAACATGATAATAAAAAACATTTCGTCTAAACACACCGGAAGTTACTCTAACGAAAGCCAAACGGTTTCTATGATTAGGATCCATATTGGCGTGTATTTTAAACACAAAACCCGAAAAACTCTCTTCCGTGGCACTCACAACTCTCTCTTCTGTTTCACGTTTATCAGGAGCCGGAGAGATATCTACAAAACAGTTCAACAACTCCTCTACTCCAAAGTTATTCAATGCACTACCAAAAAACACCGGCGAAATATCTCCTTTAGTATAATCTTCAGGGTCAAAATCTGAATAAACTCCATTTAAAAGATCCAGATCGTCACGCAATACAGCAGCATCTTTTTCTCCGATATACTCTTCCAAACGAGAATCATTAATATCATCGAACGTAATACTTTCGGTAATAGTTTGTTTAGCAGGCGTAAAAAGTTTAAGATTCTTTTCATAAACATTATAAACACCCTTAAACTCTTTACCCATATTAATAGGCCAGCTTAACGGACGCACTTTCAGTCCTAATTTTTGCTCTATTTCATCAAGTAATTCAAAAGCATCTTTACCAACACGGTCGAGTTTATTAACAAATACAATAATTGGAGTCTCCCTCATACGACAAACCTTAACAAGTTTCTCTGTCTGTTCCTCCACACCTTTTGCAACATCAATAACCACAATAGCACTATCAACAGCCGTAAGAGTACGGAAAGTATCTTCTGCAAAATCTTTGTGACCCGGTGTATCAAGAATATTTATCTGTTTCTCTCTATACTCAAATCCCATTACCGATGTAGCAACAGAAATACCACGTTGACGCTCTATTTCCATAAAGTCGGAAGTGGCTGTTTTTACAATTTTATTTGATTTTACAGCACCTGCAACCTGAATAGCTCCACCAAAAAGCAATAATTTTTCTGTTAATGTAGTTTTTCCTGCATCAGGGTGACTGATAATTGCAAATGTTCTTCTTCTGTTTATTTCGTCCTTCAGCTTCATCTTAAAATTATTTTTCCTGTAAAAATTCATTTTTTCAATATTACTATCAATAATTTACAAATCAAATCATCTCATTTTATCAATAATATTATTAAAAGGCGCAAAATTAAAGTTTTCCTGTCAATACAACTAATTTATTACAAGTCTTATAGTAATATATACCAAATGAATTTCAAAATGCCCGACATAAATTCAAAATATTTATCTGTTTTACAATCTTTAAATTTTAAGCATAGCCATAGATACGGTTCAAATTTTAAGTGCAGTAAAACCGGGAAAGATAAAGGATTTATCGGGCATTTTGATGTTTATTTGGTATTAAGTCCTAAGCAAAAAATTAATCACTATTTTTGTAGTGAAATAAAAAATATGGATACACTAATACTACTTGCTGAAATTCTTTTACCACTCCCTTTGGATGGCACATTCACCTATCGCATCTCTCGCGAAATGGAACATCATGTTAAACCGGGAGTTAGAGTTGTTGTTCCTTTTGGGAAGAAAAAAATATATACCGGCATTGTTATCAATTTACATTCTGATATACCACAAAACTATCAGCCAAAATATATTCTTTCGGTAGTTGATGAAAAACCAATTGTAAACAGTATTCAATTATCATTTTGGAAATGGATATCGAAATATTATCTGAGTCATCTTGGAGAAGTAATGAATGCGGCACTTCCTTCGGCATACAAGTTAGCCAGTGAAACAAAAATTATTCTTAATCCAACATTCGACAAAAATTATTCGCGTTTAAACGATAAGGAATATTTAATTATAGAGGCGTTAGAGCTTCAAGAAGTAATCACTTTAAGTGAAGCAGCAAAAATTGTGGATCAGATAAAAGTGATTTCTTTAATAAAAAACCTCATCGAGAAAGAGGCAGTACAATTACTTGAAGAGATAAAAGACGAATATAAGCCAAAAATAGAAAAATATGTTACTATTTCTCAATCGTATCGCGGTGAGAAAAAGCTCGGAGAACTTTTTGATGAGCTAAATAAGAAAGCATACAAACAACTGGAAGTAGTGATGGCTTATTTAAAGCTATCGGAATTTTATGGCGATGGAACGCCAAAAGATGTAAAACTTTCGCTATTAGTAAAACAGAGTAAAGCTTCGCATTCGCAAGTAAAATCGCTTGAAAAAAAGGGTGTTTTAAAGATTTTTGAAAAACGCGAAAGCAGATTAAAAAAATATAATGTTAAAAAAGATGTTGACTCAATAATTTTTTCTGAAGCACAAAACTTGGCTTTAAGCCAGATAAAAGAAGAGTTTAAACAGCACCCGGTAACTCTTTTGCATGGTGTTACAGGTAGTGGAAAAACGGAGATATACATCAAGTTAATTGACGAAACAATAAAAGCCGGAAAACAAGTACTCTATCTACTTCCCGAAATTGCCCTTACATCGCAAATAATAAACCGATTGAGTTTGTATTTTGGCGATAAAGTTGGGGTTTATCACTCGAAATATAATCCTCAGGAGAGAGTAGAGATATGGGAGAATATTAATGGCGACGAAGGATTTAGTGGTGAGAAATATCAAATTATATTAGGACCGCGATCTGCTCTGTTTCTTCCATACAACAATTTAGGGCTAATAATTATTGATGAAGAACACGACTCATCATACAAGCAACAAAATCCTGCTCCACGGTATAACGGCAGAGATACAGCAATATATTTAGCATCTTTACATAATGCCAAAACGCTACTTGGCACAGCAACTCCTTCGATAGAGAGTTATTTTAATACGAAATCGAAAAAATATGGTTTAGTAGAGCTTAATAAGCGATTTGGCGATTTGGAACTTCCGGAAGTATTTGTTGCCGACTTAAAAGTAGCCACACGAAGAAAAGAGATGAAATCGATGTTCTCGCCATTATTAATAAAACGCATGGAAGAGGCGCTAGCCAAAAAAGAACAAATAATTCTATTTCAGAATCGCCGTGGATTTTCTTTACGGGTAGAGTGCAATGTTTGCAACTGGATTCCTCAATGCAAAAATTGCGATGTGTCGATGACATATCACAAAAAGAGCGATTTGTTAAAATGCCATTACTGCGGCCATTCCGAACGTGTTCCGAGTCATTGTGCCAAATGCGGCAGTTCAGAAGTTTTTATGCATGGCTTTGGAACTGAAAAAATAGAAGAGGAGCTGAAAATCATCTTCCCTGATCATATCACAAAACGAATGGATCTCGACACAACAAGAAGCAAGAGAGGTCATCAGCAAATAATACATGAATTTGAGACAGGCAAAATTGATATTCTGGTAGGAACACAAATGGTTACAAAGGGTTTGGACTTTAATAACGTTAGTATTGTGGGAGTTTTAAATGCAGATGGCATGTTGAATTTTCCCGATTTCAGAGCTTTTGAAAAAGGATATCAATTGATGGCGCAAGTGAGTGGACGAGCCGGAAGAAAAAAGAAACGAGGAACTGTAATAATTCAATCTTTTAATCCATATCACGATGCTATCCGTTATGTAATTGATAACGACTATCAAGCGATGTATTCATCACAAATTATCGAGAGAAGAAATTTTAAATATCCTCCTTTCTATCGTTTTGTAATAATTCAAATACGCGATAAGTCGTTCGATAAGCTTAATAAAGCCAGCTATATTTTAGGAAGAGATATTAGAGCAAAATTCGGAGAGAGGGTATTAGGCCCTGAATATCCGCTAGTAGCAAGAGTAAGAAATCAATACATAAAACAACTAATAATAAAACTAGAGCGCTCTACAAAACTACCGTTGATGAAAGCAGAGCTATTAAGAATTACTGAAAGATTTAAAGGATATAAAGATTATAAATCGGTAAGAATTTCTATTGATGTAGATCCAATCTAATCTTCTTCAATAACAAGAAAAATTTCTTCGTTATCTTTTTTCATAAGATACTCTTCACGGGCAAATTTTTCGAGACTATCGGGGTAAGTCTCCAGCACATGCAACAAAGCACTATCATGCGATATTTCGTTTTGATAATACTCTTTTTGATGTTTTAATTCGTTTACTCGTTTACGAAGAGAATACTGATTAAATATATTAAAAGGATCGACAATACCAACCCAAACAACAAACACTAGAGTTACTGAGAAATATGGATTCATCAATCTTTTAACAATCTTTTTTAAAATGCCACTCATATCAAACAAAAGTACAAAGAATTTACAATTAATAAATCAAAAAACTATTTCCCACCATTTTTTTCAAGATATTTTTCATATCTCTCATAGACAAGTCCATCAGCAACACCAATTTTTGGAGCAAAAACTTTATCGGCCTTAATCTGATCCATTATAGTTAAAAAAACCATTGCAGCAGGAACAATAACATCTGCCCTATCCTTTCGCAGATTATATTTTTTCATTCTCTTATTCATACTCAATGCGTCCAATTTTTGGTGTGCCGACTTTAATTTCAGATAATCGAGCGAATGAGCAGTTTTATCACCAAATATCTTTGTTAGCTTATTAATATTACCACCACTACCAATAATATTTATTTTTCCAAAAGAGGCTTTAAACTCACTCAGCCAATCGGCAAGCTCTTTCCACTGCTTTTGTTCTATCTTATTATTAAGCAGTCGTAAA
>JAYEOD010000492.1:0-1644 GCA_034722575.1 Bacteroidota bacterium
TTTCAAAAGATCATAACCCAAGAATTCAACCGGTTAATATCGAGTTTTTGAAAAACGTGAAATATGAAACAGTAAAAAGAGTAATTACAGAACGTTTTGCTGACGCAGGAGATTTCACTTTTGTTTTTGTTGGTAGTATAGATGAGGCGACATTTAAGCCATTAGTAGAGACTTATATTGCTTCTCTTCCTAACAAAGAGAGTAATGAGAAATTTATCGACAATGGAGTAAGAGCACCAAAAAAACAAGTAGATAAAGAGATTGCTAAAAAGCTGGAAATACCTAAAAACACAATAGGAATTACATACAGCAAAAAAATCGATTACGACAATTATGCTGCCAGAATGAATATGGAAGCTTTTTCTCACATCCTAACACTTCGCTACACCGAAGAGATTCGCGAGAAAGAGGGTGGTAGTTATGGCGTATATGTTAAAACAAGTGTTAAGAAATATCCTTGGGAAAACTGTAGCTTATTAATTCAATTCGATTGCGCCCCGGAAAAGTCTGACAAATTAAAATCTATTGCTTACAGAGAAATAGCTAAAATAATTGAAGAGGGTCCATCGGAAACTGATTTAGATAAAGCTAAAAAATACTTCCTCAAATCGAGAGAAGAGCAACTAAAAGAGAATAGTTTCTGGTTGAATAAGATTGAGATGACTTATTCGCATGGCAAAAAGACTGTTAAATTAGAAGATTATAACGAAATAATAAATAATCTATCAATAAAATCGGTTAAAAAAGCAGCTAAGAAATACATTGATATGGACAGACATGTTGAGGTTGTAATGACTCCGGCAGAGTAAGTTAAAAACCTAAGGTGAGTTTAATTTATAGACTTTACCGGAAATAAAAAAGAGCTGCAAAATTTGCAGCTCTTTTTTTTATTAAATCATAACCTAAAAAACATTATTCATTTTTTGCAATTTCAGCATCCATAAGGCTAATCATTTCAGCAATATCTTTTTCAGATAATTGTCCATCCTTACTAAAAATAACTTTTCCATTATAATCGAACACACAAATACTATTTGAATCGTCGGCTAATCCCCATTTTTTTACCAGTATACTTTTTTTATCCTTAACATATACTGTATTAGGATAATCTTTTTGCTTACCTTTTAAAATTAAAGAGATGGCAAAATTAGGTTTCCAAGTAGCAGCCATATTAATAACGGCAACAGATCCGTAAACATCTTGCGAGTAATGTTTTGCTTTTACAGCTTCGGTAGCAGCATTATTCAAATCACTTTCGTCAGGATCGGCATAAACCAACATCCACACTTTACCCACTAATTCGCTACTGCTCCATGCAGTACCGTCAACTTTTCCCCCATCATCACCGCTAAGGGTAATTAAGCTCGCTATTTTACCAATTGGCAAAGCAGAAAATAAGCTACCACTAATTAATAAAACAATTAAAATAACACCTGCAATTTTTGTTTTCATAGTTATAGAATTAGATTTATATTCCGGCTAAATTTAATATATAAATACATAGATATCAAATAAACTACAACACTGCATCACTCTGTTTTTTAGCCTCTTTCATTATTTCATCAGTCTCTTTTTTAGCCAACACCACTATTTTATCGGCATTTTTATCTGCAATAGCTTTAACATCATCGGCTTTTTGTTTTG
>JAYEOD010000493.1:0-1643 GCA_034722575.1 Bacteroidota bacterium
GCAATGAATTATACTTTACGCCATCCCGATAAGGTGAAAAAACTTATTGTGATAGATATTAGTATGAGAAAATATCCTGTATTATCACAGCAGATTGAGGTGATTGATACAATGCTGAAAATTGATGCTTCGGGTATTGAAAGTTATAGGGAGTTAAGAAGAGTGATAGCAGAGGTTGTTAAGAGCGAGCGTCAGCAACAGCTTGTTTTAAAAAATTTAAAGAAAGACGGAAAAAATGGTTTTGTTTGGAAGATAGCAATTGAGTCGTTAAGGAGAAATATGTCGAATATTTATGAGGCAGTTGAAAAGAATGGAGTATTTGAGAAAGAGGCTTTGTTTGTGAGTGGAGGAAGATCGGGTTATATTACTGATGAAGATATTAATGAGATAAAATTGTTTTTTACTGAAGCTTTAGTAGAGATAATCCCGGAGGCTTCTCATTGGGTTCATGTTGATGCTCCTGATAAATTATTGAAACTTGTTAAAGAGTTTGTTACATACTAAAAAAAATACCTCTAAAAACTATTTTTAGAGGTGTTTTTTTATAGGGATATTCTTTTAATATCGTAAAACTTGGAAGCTGGAAATAGCTGCCTGCATATCTATTTCAATAATATTTTTGGCGGTTTTTAAGTTGTCGGTTTCGTAATGACCTCGTTTAATTTTATTGAAACCGCGTAAATTTTTACCGGCTAAAAAAGTTTCGGTGTGAATAATACAACCGCTCTCTTTAGGTATTTTTATTTTGATGTCTGATACTCCGGCATCAATATCGATAATAGTTTTTTCATATCTGTCGCCTAAAGTAATATTTAACTCAGAGGCTCCGGCATCAATGTCAATTTCTTTTACTTTGAATTTGCTTAGATCGAAATTAATTTCTGCTGCTCCTATGTTAAAGTCAAAATCCCAAATAGGATCGGGATGTAGTAAAACATTTACTTCATTATTAAAATCGTGATGCTTTAAGTCGTCAATATCGTCAATATCAAAATGAGAATCTTTTAAATTGAATTTTATATATTGTTGATTGTTGTTTTTGTGAGTCTTAAGATAGTATTTTCCAACATTTCCGGTTTTTAAAAAAGCAGCCAGATTTTTTGTGTTGGTCTCTTTAATAGTGAATATCCCTGCTCCGGCGTTAAAGTCAAGATGTGCGAATTCTGCGTCTTCATAAAATACAGTCATCTTGGAGTCGGAGTTGTAATTATTAGTGTTATCATCATCATTATTATCACTCCTGATTGTAGTATCGTCATAATCGTTATTAACGCTATAATTATACGAGTGTTTCCAGAATTTATAATTTTTACGAGGAGTGTAATCGGAATTATTGATAAATAATATCGATAATAATACAATTGCCAAAGAGAGTATTAATTTGTAAATAGATTTTATAGGAATTATTGCGATACCCCATAATATTAGTAGAACCGGCCAGAGTGTAAACAACATTCTCCAGTTGAAGTATATGATCCCTGTATTTTTTAAAATAAAGAGTGTTCCTATAAGTATTAGAATAACACCCCAAAAGACTTTTTTATAGCTCATATTTGTCGTTTTTTTTATTTCTAAAATTATTGCTTAGTAACACAATACCAACTGCAATAAGAATAATTGGCCATAAATCGCCGAAATGAATT
>JAYEOD010000494.1:0-8371 GCA_034722575.1 Bacteroidota bacterium
CAACAGGAGTGGTCTTTTCTTTTACTTCTTCTTTTTTGACAGCTTTTTCATCTTTTTGTTCTGCTGTCGGTAATTCTTTGGTTTCCTCTTTTTTCTCTACTTCTTCCTGTTTTTGGATTTCTTTTTGCCGAAACACGCAAAGAAAATTTAGCAGAACTGGATTTTATCGTAAAATCGGATCTAAAAGAATTTGTAACAGAAAAATAGTTGAATAGTAACACCAAATAACAATAAAAATAGAACCTCCCGGAGTAGATATACCCGGAAGGTTTTATTTTTATTACCATTTAATTGGTATAATAAGTACTAACAACTAATTTCCGTGTAACAGAATTATTCCCATCCGATAAAGAGTAAAAATAAATTCCCGGCGCAAGTCTGTTTAAGTCTAATGCTATTGATTGTTCACCCGGAATTAGATTCTCAATTGATTTCTGTACAACTTTTGTTCCTGATAAATCAAAAACCGACAGTATAAAATCCGATTTCTTTGTTGTAGTAAAGTTTATTGTGGTTTCTCCCTTGGCGGGATTTGGGTAGTTTCTAACACTTTTTATTGATACTATTTCATCAATAGATTCAGTATTTTTTTCTTTTAACAAGATATCCGTAAAGTGAATAATATCCATGTTATTTGCAGTGTGATGAAAGGCAATATAAATGGACGTATCATTATATTGTTCCGGGATTTCAAAACTTTTTGGGGCATCATTAAACAGTGTATTAGTGTCTATTCCGTCGTTGTTTTGGTTATATAAATCTTCTACAACGTATAAAGGCTCGTTTGTAAAATCTTCATAATCATTCATCCCCGAAGTACATATAAGTACTTCGTACCCGTTTCTGTACGAGTCGTTATGGTAACTTTTCCAACTGAGTTCAGCGCCATTCTCAGGAATAGTAAGTGGTCCGAAAATAATCCAGTCGTCAGCTTGCCCGGCAGGTTCAAACCACGATGTTGCTTCAATCCAATTAAGAGTATCGCCTTCGCTTAAAACCCTGTAATAAAATTCCCAATCTGTTGTCTCTAACGATTGCGAATTTGGTGTTAAGCTATCTAAGTCTTTAAATGTAATGCTGAAATCGCTGTAGTCATTAGGATTTACGTAATAATAGTATCCTTCAAAATCAAATAGAGTTGCATCATCATATTTTGTAATGGATAGTTTTTTAGCTTTTGTTCCTCTCTTTTCTCCTTGGCGGGATGCGTCTCCTTCACGCTGTGCAAGTAATCCGAAACTAAAACTAATGAGTATGCAGAGTATAATTGTTTTTTTCATAAGAATGATTTTTTTAAGGTTGATTTGCTGTTTCTTCTCCTGAAATATTCAATTATCATGCCAGATTGTTGAGGTTGATGATTACTTAATTATATTAAAAGCTTATTGCGCAATAAACCAAATGAGATAGGATAATTTATTCAATTTGTTTTTGTCGCAAAAAGACCTTACTTTAGTGAAAGTCAAATGATCTAGAATAGGTAAAAATAGGGGGAGAAGTGAATAAGACCAGAGAAGCAATTGCAGCCGGAAGATTTTACTCGGCAAATGCCGAACAGCTTCGTAATGATGTTGAACAATATCTTGATAATTCTACAACCCTGTCAAATAGTTCAACTGTAGCACTTATAGTACCTCACGCCGGATATGTCTTTTCGGGGCAGATTGCTGCCGATGCTTATAAAGCAATACCAAAAAATATTGTTTATGACAATGTGTTTCTTATTGGATCCAGCCATTCTGCATTTTTTAAGGGTGCTTCGGTTTATTCTATTGGTAATTATTCTACTCCTTTAGGAGATGTGAAAGTAAATGGTGAGATAGCAGAGGAACTAATAATGTACTCTGAATTGTTTGATTATCATCCCGAAGCGCATACCCACGAACACAGTCTGGAAGTGCAATTACCTTTCCTACAAGTAGTTTTTAATAATAATTTACAAATAGTTCCTATTATTTTAGGTGATGGAAAACCGTCGGAATATCAAGAAATTGCAGAAGTTTTAAAACCATATCTAAATAAAAATAATCTTTTTGTTATTAGTACCGATTTTTCTCATTTCCCCGATAGTAATAGTGCTGTAGATATTGATGCTAAAACAGTAGATGCTATTGTGTCAGGCGATCCGCTAAAGCTTCTGGACGTTTTACGATCTAATAAGAGAGCTAATATCTTTAACCTGCAAACTAGTTTATGTGGTTGGACGGCAGTATTAACACTGTTGTATTTAATTGATGTGAATAGTTTTAGTTATAAAAAGTTAACGTATCGAAATTCAGGCGATTGTAAATATGGAGATAAATTATCAGTGGTGGGATATTGGTCGTTAATAGTTGAAAGAGGTTCTAATATTGAGTTCTCTCTATCGGATAATGAAAAAATGCAATTATTAAAATTGGCTCGCAATACTTTAGAATATTATTTGGAGTTTTATAACTATCCGGAATTAGATACTGATGATATTCCTCGAAATTTGAAATCTAATTGTGGGGCGTTTGTTACGTTAACTAACGAAGGAGAGTTAAGAGGTTGTATGGGGCGGTTCGAAAATAAAGAGCCGTTATACAAAGTAGTACAGGATATGGTGGTTGCCGCTGCCGTTGATGATCATAGATTTTTTGATGTTACTAACGAAGAGATTGAAGCAATTGAAATAGAGATTTCTGTACTTACTCCTTTAAGAAAAATTGATAGTATTAACGAAATAATACTCGGAAAACATGGTGTCTATATTATTAAAGGGGTTGATAGAGGTACTTTGTTGCCACAAGTTGTTGTAAATACCGGTTGGACTAAAGAGGAATTTCTTGGCTACTGTTCTCGCGATAAAGTTGGTATAGGATGGGAGGGATGGCGTAGTGCTGATATCTATGTTTATGAAGCTATCATTATTAATGAAGATGCAATATTTTCATAATGATAAAGAGTAATTTTTATATAAAAACAGCAAAAGGAGTAAGATGTTTACTCTGTCCTCATGAATGCGATTTGCAGGAACAACAGGTTGGTATTTGCATGAATCGTAAAAATAGTGGCGGAGAAATAGTCTCTCTTGTATATGGAAAACCATGTGCTTTAAATATCGATCCTATAGAGAAAAAACCTCTGTTTCATTTTTTACCTGCTTCTACTGCTTTGTCAATTGGCACATTAGGATGTAATATGAGATGTAAAAATTGTCAGAATTATAATATCTCGCAAAAATCTCCCGATAAAGTGGATTCTTTCGATTTAACTCCGCATCAAATTATTGAAAAAGCTAAAAAGTATAACAGTAAAATTATTGCATATACCTATAACGAGCCGATTACTTTTTACGAATATATGTGCGATATAGCTGTGTTGGCGCATAAAGCGGGTATTAAAAATGTGATGATATCAAATGGATATATTAACGAAAAGCCTTTAAACGATCTATTGCCTTTTATTGACGGTGCTAATATAGATTTGAAATGTTTTGACGAGGAAATTTATAAAAAATTAACAGGAGCAAGATTATCTCCGGTTTTAAAAACTCTTGAAATTCTTTGTGATAGTGATGTTTGGTTAGAGATTACTAATCTTGTTATTCCCGATTGGACCGATGATTTTGCAATGATAAATAAAATGTGTTTGTGGCTTGTTGATAATGGTTTTGCAGAGGTTCCTATTCATTTTAGCCGTTTTTTTCCCGTAAACAAATTAAAGAATCAGTCATATACGGCAGAAATTATTTTAATGAAAGCACGCGATATAGCACTCTCTGCAGGGATTAAGTATGTTTATATAGGTAATATTTCGCATAGAACTATCGAAAACACATACTGTCCAAAATGTAATCAGCTCCTTATCGAACGAGTAGGGTTTCAGGTAAAACAAAATAATATTATTGAAGGAGTCTGTGATTTTTGCGGAGAGAAAATTTCGGGTGTTTGGAAAATTTGAAGAAAATCATTATATTTACCTTGTATAGAATAAATGCAGAGGGTTTTTGTATTATAAATCGTATTAGTGACTAAATGATTAGCTGTCATAACAGAATATCTCATGGAAAATAAATTTTTTAAAAAGATTGATGGAAATTTTAAGGGAAGTGAAGAACAATTTAGAAATTTAATGGAACAAGCACCGGTTTCTGTTCAGATATACGACATGGATGGTTTTATGATATGTGCAAGTAAAGCATGGGCTGATTTATGGCATGTTACAGATGTGGATAAAGTAATTGGCTATTTTAATATGTTAACAGACCCTCAGTTGATAAAGCTGGGGCTGATTGATGAATTTAAAAAAGTATTTAATGGTGAACAAATTGATATACCTTTTGTCGAATTCGATCCTAGTATATCAGGTTTTCAAGGTGAAAAGAAATATGTTAATATTAGATCTTTTCCTATAAAAAGTAAGGATGGTTCTATTAGTAATGTTGTTGTTTTTAATGAGGATGTTACAGAACGAAATATGGCTGAAAGGAGACTCATTGATAAAAAGGCGCAATTAGAATTGGTGATGCAAGGGGGTGGGATTGGTTGGTGGGACTGGGATATCCCGTCCGGTAACGAAATTTATAATGATATTTTACCTGAACTATTGGGGTATAAATTGAATGAGATTGAACAAAATATTAAATGGTGGGAAGATAAAATTCATCCTGATGATTTAGCGGAGGTTGGTAAAGATTTGCAAGAACATTTTGATGGCAAAACAGAGTGTTATAAAAATATTCATCGGTTAAAAAACAAGGCAGGTGAATGGCGTTGGTTTTTGGATTATGGCAAAGTTGTTTCAAAAGATGATGAGGGTAAACCAATAAGAATGATTGGGATACTCAGAGATGTTGATGAACAACAGCGAGCCGTACAAATATTAAAAGAGAGTGAGGAATATTTTAGAGCATTAATAGAAAATAGTAGTGATGCTATTTCGGTATTAGATGAAAAAGGAACTGTTATTTATCAAAGTGCCTCTTTTGAAAAAATAATGGGCTATGCAAAAGAAGAAAGAGTTGGACAAAATGTATTGAAATATATCTATCAGGATGATAAGAAGCGAATGTTAAGGCTATTTGTGCGGAAAATTAAAATTCGTAACGCAATTGTGAAAATTAATTTCAGAGCTTATCATAAAGATGGTACATTAAGATATCTTGAAGGAACAGCAAAAAATTTACTCCATTCTACTAAGGTACAGGGGGTTGTTGTTAATTACCGTGATGTTACTAAACGGAAGCGTGTTGAGAAAGAATTTAAACAACAAAATAAAGAGTATGCCGCTCTTAATACAGAGTATATAGCACAAAATAAAATTTTGACTATCGCATTAGAAAAAGCTAAGGAAAATGATCGGCTTAAAACAGCTTTCCTTGCCAATGTGAGTCACGAAATACGTACTCCAATGAATGGTATATTAGGTTTTATTGATCTATTAAAAGGAGTTGATTTGTCGAATGAAGAACAGCAAGAATACATCAATGTAATAGAAAAAAGTGGACATAGAATGCTTAATACTGTTATCGATTTGATGGATATTTCTAAAATAGAAGCAGGGCAGGTTAAGGTTTTAATTTCAGAGGTTGATGTTAATGAACAAATAGAAAATCTTTATGCTTTTTTTAAACCGGAAGTAGAGGAAAAAGGATTGCAGATATCATTTAAAAATACTTTGCCCGGAGGAGAAGCTATAATTAATACAGACTTTGAAAAGTTCTATGCTGTTTTTACTAATCTTATTAAAAATGCTATAAAATATACGCCTGAAGGTTCAATAGAATTTGGTTATGTTTTGACAGGCTCACCCCAAGAGCTGCAGTTTTATGTAAAAGATACCGGAGTAGGAGTACCAAAAGATAGGCAAAAAGCAATTTTTGATCGTTTTGTACAGGCCGATGTTGAAGATACAAGAGCCTATCAGGGAGTTGGTTTAGGATTGGCTATTGCAAAAGCATATATTATGATGCTGGGAGGTAGCATTTGGCTAGAGACAGAGGTAGGTAAAGGTTCTACGTTTTATTTTACTATTCCTAATAATTTTAATGGAGAAAAAATAGTTGAAAAAAGAGAAACTATTTCTGAAAAAAAACAAAAGAGACCTGTCGAAAAATTGAAAATACTTATAGCCGAAGATGAAAAAGTTATTAATAAATACCTTTCAATAATACTTAAAAAAGTTGCCAAAGAGATATTATATGCTAATACCGGCGCAGAAGCAGTAGAAATGTGTAGAGAAAATCCTGATATAGATCTTGTTTTAATGGATATAAAAATGCCGGTAATGAATGGATATGAAGCCACACGACAGATAAGAGGGTTTAATAAAAAAGTGATTATTATATCACAAACAGGTTTCGCCATGTCGGGCGATCGAGAAAAAGCAATGAAAGCAGGTTGTAATGATTATGTTGCAAAACCAATAAAAAAGAAAATATTAATGACAATGATAGAAAAACATATGTTTTCGTAGAGGTATGTGGATGTAAGTATTAGAGGATGTGTTGATGTTTTGTTATTTGGAATAAGAAATTTTAAAATATGAAAACGGAGAGCGTTAAAATATTGTTATTTATTTTTTGTGTTCTGATTGTAGGAACCTCTTTTTCACAAGAGATTGGCTCTCCCCTTGTTACTAATTATTCACCAAAGCAATATGGTTTCAGTCCTCAAAATTGGTCGATAGTAAAAGATAATAGAGGCGTTTTGTATTTCGGGAACACAAAAGGAATTCTGGAATTTGATGGGGCAAGTTGGAGGAAAATATATGTCGAAAATAATTGTTCTGTTCGATCACTGGCAATTGATGATAATGGTATAATATATGTCGGTGCAGCCGGATCATTTGGTTTTCTGGCTCCCGATTCTCTTGGGAATATGCAGTATAATTCCATTAGTTCGAAATGTGATACTTCTATAATTAAAGTTTTTCCGGATATTTGGAGAGTAAGCGTACTAAATGATGAAATATATTTTAATGCTTTAGATGCTATATATAAATACTCTCCTTTTAAACAGGGAGAAAAAATAAGTATAATATATCCTACAGAGAGATTTTTTTTGAGTTATGCAATTGATGATAAATTTTTTATTCAGGATGTAACAAAAGGATTAGCAATATTACAGGGCGATACTTTAAAAACTATTCTGGAAGCAGATAAATTGCGTGGGAATATTGTTTTTGCTATGATACCGGATGTTAATGATAATAATCCCAAAGAGGTTCTTATTGCTTTAAATAATAGGTTGTTAAAATATAACCCTAGTGCTGATACAAGTAAAGGAGAGAAGATGTTTTTTCATTTTGCTACCGAGGCAGATGAGTTTTTTAAAAAAAATACAATTTATGATGTTGTAAAGTTACCCGGAAAACGTTTGGCTATATCCTCGCTTGCAAAAGGAATTATTATTATTGATTATCAGGGTGAGATTGTTGAATTTATTAATACTCAAAATAATTTGCAAGATGAAACAGTTTGGGATATGTCGTATTTCGATAATTCATTGTGGTTGGCATTAAATAATGGCATTTCTCAAGTAGAGGTGGATTCTCCTTTTCGTTTTTGGGATAAAAATAATAATTTAAAAGGAATTATTCAGGCTATTATTAGATATAATAAAATATTATATATCGCTTCTACCGAAGGTGTTTTCTATTTAGATACAGTGTTTGATATATCTATGACTGATATTCCCGTTTTCAATCAGTTGGGAAAAAATTTTTATGAATCGTGGTGCTTTTTAAAATATTTTGAAGAGGATTATAGCGATACACTATTGCTAATAGGGCAAAGTGGGAATTTAATAGAGCTGGATAAAAATAATAAATCAAAACAAATTTTTAACGGGACTATTTTTTGTTTGTCACAATCAAATATTAATACTGATATTATTTATGGTGGCGGTGGAAAAAGCCTTGTTGTATTAAAAAGAAACCATAAAAAAAATGGATGGGATTTTAAAACAATAGATGGCTTTGATGGTGAAATACGCAGTATTGTAGAGTTAGATAATGAGCTTTGGTTAACTACTTTTTTTAATGGCGTTTTTAGGTTAATACGAAAATCACCCGGCGATTTCTTTGATGTTAAAGAAGATGAATTTGATATTACGCATTTTGATGCTGAGCAGGGTTTTAAAGGTGTTAAGGATATTATGGCTTATAAAATTGACGGTGAAGTGATTTTTGCATCCCCAAACGGAATTTTTAAATACGACCGAGAGAAAAATTGTTTTTTACCTTATGATAAATTTGGAAAAATTTTTGGAGAGGGTGGACATAGCGCATATCGATTTATCGAAAATAAAAATGGTGATATATGGCAAGATGAAACAGGTGTTTTATACAAACAAAACAATGGAACATATCTCTTTGATACAATTTTTTCTAAAGCAATGCCATTTTC
>JAYEOD010000495.1:0-1642 GCA_034722575.1 Bacteroidota bacterium
TCCTGCCTTTTATTAAAATTACATGTCCTCACAACTGCCTGACACCGCTACTTCTGGTGTCGTTCAACAACACATATAAAAACCGTAGATGCTTCGCACTACGGAGTTTTTATATGCTTAGGTGTTATGGGCTTTTATTCTGTTCTTAATGCTTCCAAGTATCTTGTCCTTTGCTGTATTTAATATAGAATTTATCCGTATCGTATAATTTATAATATTTAGTTTTTGACATACTCTCCTGACCACAATATTCATCATATTTATATTCAAAAAATTCTGTAGCTGGGTAATTTGTTATTTCAGAAACATAAAATTCGTTTTCTACAGATATTCTTTCACCTTTAGTCTCATAAGTTATTATGTTACTAAATATAATTGGGCTTTGTTCAATCGAATATGATTTTGTTTTTATAGTTTTTCCGCGTGGATACTTAAACAAATCACAGTTCCTAATTAAGGTGTTATTTATTGAATATTCAGAAATTCTTTTTGTGGTTTTTGCAGGTACGCAAATAATCGAATCTTCTTTAATTGTAACAGCATATCCAACAGATGAACTAATATTCGCCGAACTTGAACTTTTCACTTGGTTGGTTTGGATGTTATTATAGACATTTATTCCAGTTACGTCTACAGAGCCAGTGGATGTTTTTGAAGCAGATGCGGATTTACTTTCTGATGTTGTAAAAGTTCTATTCTTATAATAATCATAAGCAAACCCATTTAGAATGAAATTGCTCTCATTTAAATTCACATAAATATTTTCATCAGTTTTATTATAAATATCAAATCCAATATTACCACCATTAGCCCATAAATTATAGGATATTTTGCAATTTTCATCTTCAAAAAACAGTTTGTCAGTTTTCGTAATTGTTTCTTGATTTGGTTTTACATTATAAACTTGGTAAAACGAAGTTGTTACACAAGATGTCATTAATAATGCAGTGCTAATTGCATAAAGTAATTTTCTTATTTTCATTATTCAATTAATTTTAATTTATGCCTTACTTTGTTTTTTGGGATTGTTCAGGTCAAATTTTTATCCAGCTATGTTTAATCTTTACTCAAATACTTTTTGTCAGTCTATTTTTTTATTCCGATTAAGCCGGTCGCTTTACTATAGTTTTTTTCTTTCTTTAATTGCCCATAACGGTAAGTATAAAAAGGCGTTTTAATGCTTTTTATACAGTGTTAGCTGACTGGTGCGGATAATTTAGTACAAACTTTAATTGAAAAACGAATGATAGTAAAAGAAAAAATAGGAGAGGATTTTTTAGACCTTAGAATTTGTGACAATTTAGAATTGATGAAAGAAATTAAAAATAATACGATTGACTTAATTTATTGTGATATACTTTATGGAACAGGTAGAAAGTTTAAAGACTTCCAAGATTTAAAACCAATACGAAGTGAAATCGAAAACCACTACATACCACGAATAAAAGAAATGCACCGAATATTAAAACCAACCGGGAGTATTTATTTACAAATGGACACAAGGATTAACCATTGGGTGCGGTGCATTATGGATGATATTTTTGGATATGAAAGATTTGTAAACGAAATTATTTGGGGTTATAGAATACAAGGTGTTTCAAAAAGTAAATACCCTTCAAAACATGACCATATTTTGTATTAT
>JAYEOD010000496.1:0-1625 GCA_034722575.1 Bacteroidota bacterium
TTTAATCCGAAAGCTCCAAATCGTTCGTAAATAAGTACCGGAGTAATCATCGGATGATATGCAACAATAACAACAGCGCCGAATTCGCTCATTCCGCGTGCAAACATCAGAATCAATCCCGAAACAATACTCCGCCATGCTAAAGGCAGGGATATTGTAAAAAATACCCGTAAAGGAGAAGCCCCCAAGTTTTGAGCTGCTTTTTCGAGTCGCACCGGCACGCCTTCAAACCCATCGCGCGAAGCGTTAATAAGAAAAGGAATGCTGACAAAAGCCATGGCAGCAGCGATGCCCACAGGATGCCCCACAAAATTAAGTCCGAAATTGGCAGCTATTTTGCCAATAACCGAATCGCGAGAAATAAATCCCAATACAGCGATTCCCGCAGCAGAGTGGGGGATTACAATGGGTAGGTTTATTATTCCTAATATAAATCGTTTTCCGGTAAAATCGTGTCGCGCCAAAAGATATGATAAAGGAATGCTGGCAATGGCGAAAAATAGTGTAGTAAGAAACGATATCCATAAAGTAAGTCCTATGCTGTCTTGCACCTCCTTGTCGGCGGCTGTTTCAAGTAAATCTACGCTAGGAGTATCTAATACCATCCCGACTAATGGAGCCAAAATAAATAACAATACTAACCCTCCTAAAAAGGTAAAGAAGAGATTTAGAAGGCTTATATTATGTTTTGAAAACATGTTTATTAACTATTGCTGTTAAGCATTGCCATGCAGTATAAATTGTTTGTTGATACGGCATGACAATACTTTTTTGATGTTATTTTTTAGCGTATTGTTTGATATAATCGGGTATATTTTCGTAATATTTACTTGGAGAAGGAATTACTGATGGCTGACCATTTGCTTCCATTATTTTCATGCCTTGCTCTTTATTTAAGAAAAACTCAATAAAAGCTTTAGAGGCTTTTTTGTTTGGCGCATTTTTTAAAACAGTGATGCCATATACCATAGCTTCCCCTTTTTTAGTGATCTTTTCGCCCGGCTTTTTGCCTGAGATATCTACATTTGCTGTAGCATAAAAATCTGCTAATTCAGGATTTTTTAGATTGATATCTTCCGGAAGAAGAATGTATTTTAATCCGTGCTGCTCTGCTACCGAACGATACAAGAATAAGTAATCTATTGTATTACTTTCGAGTAAAGCTAATAAATCAGTCTCTTTCGGACGGATGTAATTTTGGTCTTTAGCAAGAAGGTTATTTGCCAGTTCCGGTTGATTGTAATATTTTCCGGCTAGTTTACTTACTAAAACAGCTCTGTATCCGCAAGGGTCTGCATCCGGATTAGAACGTCCGAAGGCTACATCCTTTTTTAATAAAATATTGTACCAGTTATCTTTGTTTATCTCATCTTTATAACGCGATGTTTCGCTGTAAACAATAGCCATTTCGTTACTTGCAAACTTGATATTCCAGTCTGTATGATCGGGAATTAATAAGTTTTCGATAACCTTATAATCGGCAGAAGCCATAATATCGCACTCTTTATGGATATCGGTGATTTTTCTGGCGCATTTTCTACTTCCTGCTGCTTCAAGCATTACATTAACATCGGGATACTCTTTATTAAATTCTTTTGTAATTTGTTTAAGAGGTACGCTTAAGC
>JAYEOD010000497.1:0-8276 GCA_034722575.1 Bacteroidota bacterium
TTCTTTTTCTCTTCTTCTTTGTTTAAAAATAATTACGTAGCTAAGGCTATGGAATGATTTTTAATCGCGAATAAGAAAAAAATAATTCAATTTTTTTATCGATCATTTTAACACGTATTTGATATTAGGCTTTGCAAAGAGAAGAATAATATTTTTATGTAAGCCTTGACTTTTTGGTTCTTTTGCGTCAAGGCAAAAGAACAACAAAAAAATATTATGTTAAATAGAAATCTTAATGCCTTGATATCAAGGCAAACAAATTATAAACGGATGAAACGAGCCATACTAAAACTTTTAATACACACGACAATGATTATAATGGCGACTTCCATCCGACCGAAATATGAAATTATAAACGGATGAAATCAAATTTTAAATAATAGAGTTTTAAAAAAGAGCAGAATTAATGATAGATATAGCTGTTGGAATTGATATTGGTGGGACAAACACAACTTTTGGATTTGTTGATAAAAAAGGTGATAGTTTAAAAAAAGTGACTATTACCACTGATTCGAAACAAGGTAAAAAGGAGTATGCTACACAATTAGCAGAGGTTGTAAAAGATGTGTTAAAAGAGAATACTGAATTTTCTTTACTGGGTATTGGTATTGGTGCTCCAAATGGGAATTATTACAATGGGACTATAGAATTTGCTCCTAATCTGGACTTTGAGGGCATTGTTCCTCTTGTTGATTTAATGAAAGAGCATTTTGATGTTCCTATTATTCTTACTAATGATGCTAATGCGGCTGCTATTGGCGAAATGATGTATGGTGGAGCCATTGGTATGAAGAATTTTATTATGATTACTCTGGGTACCGGCGTTGGTAGCGGGATTGTGGTTAATGGCGAAATGGTTTATGGTAACGATGGCTTTGCCGGTGAACTCGGACACTCTGTTGCAGTTGCTAACGGACGACAGTGTAATTGTGGTAGAAAAGGTTGTTTAGAGACTTATTGCTCTGCAACCGGAATGGTTCGTACAGCTTTTGAATTGATGAGCACCTTTAATATCCCTTCTGCTCTTAAAAATTATTCTTTTAATAATTTAGATTCTAAAATTATTTTTGAAGAGGCTGAAAAGGGTGACTTGTTGGCAAAAGAGGTGTTTAGTAAAACAGGAGAGATCCTTGGTAGGTTCTTGTCGGATGCGGTGAATTTTTCCAGCCCCGAAGCATTTTTCCTTTTCGGAGGACCTGTTGCTGCCGGTAATGTTCTGTTACATCCTGTTAAAAAGCATTTCGAAAATAATATCTTGAAAATATATAAGAATAAAATAAAAATATTACCTTCGGAATTGCCTTTAGGCGATGCGGCTATTCTTGGTGCCAGTGCATTGGTGTGGAAAGAACTTGAGTAGTATATTTTATAACAACGCACAATTAAGGTTTAATTTATTATGGATGCTATTTTAGAGATTTGTGCAGATTCTTTTAACTCAGCAAAAGCTGCTGAAAGAGGAGGTGCTGCACGAATCGAACTATGCGACAATCTTTCTCTTGGAGGCACAACTCCTTCGTATGGTGTTGTAAAAAATGTTGTAGAAAAACTTGATATTAAGTGTAATGTATTGATTCGTCCGCGTGTTGGTGATTTTGTTTATTCAAATGACGAATTGAATATTATGCTCGACGATATTAAACTTTGTAAAAAACTTGGCGTGAATGGTGTTGTTATCGGTGCTCTTACTAATGATGGTGATATTGATATAGATATTACAAGAAAAATGGTTGCTGCTGCCAAAAATATGGAGATTACTTTTCATAGAGCATTTGATATTACCAGATCTCCTCTACAAGAAATTGAAAATTTAAAATCGCTCGGCATCGATAGATTATTGACATCCGGCCAACGAAAAACGGCTTTTGATGGTAAAGAGTTAATTAAGCAACTTGTAAAAAAATGCGGCGATGTAATTATTATGCCGGGTAGTGGTATTAATAGCAATAATATTGCTGATATTGCTGCTTTTACAGGAGCAAAGGAGTTTCATACATCAGCAAAAAAAATGGCTCTTTCAAATAGTAAACATCGAAAAGTAGAGTTGTTGATGGGTGAGGAAAATGGTGGTTCTGAATTAAGATGGAGCGAAAGTAACGAAGAAATTGTTAGACAAATTGTTTTAAGTTTAAAAAATATATGATGCGAAAAAATCTCTTCTTTTTATTAACTATGTTAATGCTTTTTGATATCGCCATCGGGCAAACCGTTAAAATAATGTCTTTTAATATACGCTACGACAATCCGGCTGATAGTGTATATAACTGGAGGTATAGAAAGACAATGGCAGCAGATGTGGTGAAATATTCTGATGTTGATATTGTTGGAATGCAGGAGGTTTTGTATAATCAGCTTGTAGATTTAGATTCGATGTTAATAGATTATAGCTATGTTGGTGAGGGAAGAGATGGAGGAAAAAAAGGAGAATATTGTCCGATATTTTTTAAGAAAAAACGTTTTACAGTTGAGGAGAGTAGTACATTTTGGCTCTCTGAAAATCCTGAAGCAAAAGGTGTAAGAGGATGGGATGCTGCGTGTAATAGAATTGTTACCTGGGCTAAAGTTTTTGATAAAAAGACAAATAAGAGTTTTTATTTTTTTAATACTCATCTCGATCATCAAGGAACAATATCGAGAATAAAATCGGCTGAGCTGATAATAAAAAAAATTACAGAAATAGCCGGCAATGATTTTGTTGTTTTAACAGGCGATTTTAATAGCCTCGAAAAAGGCGCTGTTTACCAACTGTTTACTTATTGGGATAATCCTGTAAAATTGAAAGATAGCAGATCGTTATGTAGTAATACTCTTTTTGGTCCGGAATGTACTTTTATCGATTTTGCGCCGAACCTCTCTTCAAATATTCTTATCGATTATATTTTTGTAAAGGATGATGTAGAGGTTATTTGGCACAGTATCATTACATTAAATAAAAACGGATTTTACCCTTCCGATCATTTACCGGTATTTACCGAGGTGCTGATGAAACATTCAAGACAATAATTTTTACAGATAAAATCATGTTAATCATGTAAATCCTGTCTAAAAATAAACGGATGAAACGAGCCATACTAAACTTTTAATACACACGACAATGGTTATAAAGGCGAGCTCCATCCGACAAATAAAAACTGAATTAATTACGAATTACGAATGGCGAATTACGAATGGCGAATGAAAAATTGAATGAATAAACAAATCGACAAAGAAAATATTATGTTAAATAGAAATCTTAATGCACTGGTATCAGGGTAAACAAATTATAAACGGATGAAATAATAAGTATTTGTCAATAATGCTTAATATCAAAATTTCTTTTTACTTTCGTGATACTTATAATAAAGGGCAATACATAACGATATAATGGCGTTTATGTGTTTTACAGATAGAGATTAATAAAAATTAATTAAATATATAGATGAAGAATAAGACAATAAAAGTATTAGCAACAATAGTAGTGGTTCTGTTATTTGGCGCATGCGAAGAGAGTGATAATGAATTTTTTGGGTCGTGGACAGCACAAGAAACTGTGTCGTCGAATTGGTTGCAAGGCGTTTGTTTTAATAACGCTACACAAGGATGGATTGTTGGGTGGAATAATACGCTGTTTAGTACTGTTGACGGGGGTGTAACGTGGAATGAGAAATCAATTAATAGTATGTCGAGTTTTCATTTTTATGATGTTGCTTTTGCTGATGATAATAATGGCTGTATTGTAGGTCAGGCTAATAGTGAGCCTGTTGGTGGTGTTATTTTTACTACTGATAATGGTGGTGCTACATGGAATGCTTTGGATGTTTTTTCCGATATGCAGATTATTAGAAGTATTTCGTTTGCTGATGCGCAGAATGGCTGGGCTGTTGGTGGCGATGGCGTAATATTACATACTTCTGATGCAGGAAAAACATGGCAACAACAATCTAGCGGAACTACCGCGTCTTTTTATAATGTACATTCTACCGATCGGGGGAATGTGTGGGTATGCGGAGCCGGAGGTACTATTCGTTACTCTTCTGACGGTGGACAATCGTGGATATCGCAAAATACTGTCGATGCATGGATAAATGATATTTTCTTTATAGATCCCGATCATGGTTGGGCTGTTACTGCAGGTGGAGAGAGTAAAATTCTAGCTACTAAAGATGGTGGACAAAATTGGGAAGTGCAATATATCGGCGATCTTGAGTATCTTAATTCTATTAATTTTACATCGCAGAATAAAGGTTGGGCTTGTGGCGAATCGGGTGTGATGTATTATACTAATGATGGAACTAACTGGCAGAAAAAAAATGCCCCTTCTGCGGACGAAATAAATGATCTGTTTTTTGTTTCAGAAAATAATGGTTGGGCTGTTGGTTACAATGGTTATATGATACATTTTGAATAAAGAAATTTTTGTTTGAATTTTAGAGACCTAGGTGTGTGATCAATCAATCTCATCTTAATCTAACAATTATTAATAATTTTGTTGGGCTCATTAATATAAAAAAGCATGGAGATTATTATTGGTTTTGTTTCGTTTTTTGTGGGCGGAATTATTGTTTTTGTTGTGAAAAACAACGAGAAGCGTAATTTGAGAGAGACTTTAAATGGGGAGTGTCAACGTGTTGAAGAAGAACGAAAAGAGACTGTGAATAGTGTTGTTACAAAACTGAGAATAGAAGAGGAGAGGAGGTCTAATTTCGAGCGGTTGTATATTGAGCAGAAAGAGTATCTTCAATCAGAGCGGAAGCAAAATAACGATCTTAATATTGAGTTGTCGATGATAAAAACTCAGAATGATAATCTGCATATTAGGATGGTTGAAAAGGAAAATGAACAACAGGAGAATCAGAAAAAAATGACTGTGGAGTTTGAGAATCTGGCACAGAAAATTTTGAAAAATAATTCGTTGGAATTTGCTGAGAGTAACCAAAAGCGATTAAATGATATTTTATCTCCTTTTAAAGAGGGTATTAATAAATTCGAAAAACGTGTAGTAGAAATTAATGAGAATCGCATCCGGGAGCAAAGCGAACTGAAAACACACTTAAAAACGCTGCAAGATGTTAACTTGCAAATTACCGAAGAGGCAAAAAACCTTACCAAAGCATTAAAAGGCGATGTTAAAAAGCAAGGAAACTGGGGAGAGTTGATATTGTCGAAGGTGTTAGAAAGTAGCGGTTTAACAAAAGGAGTGGAGTATGACGTGGAGCAGAGTTTGCGTGCTGATGGAGGGACAATATTTCGTCCTGATGCCGTGGTGTATCTTCCTCAGAATAAGCACGTTATTATCGACTCGAAAGTTTCGTTGGTGGCGTACAATAATATGATTTCTGCCTCTACAAACCAAGAGAGAAAAATTGCTGCTGATAATCATCTTATTTCAATAAAAACGCATATCGATACTCTTAGCGGCAAGCGATATCAAATTCTCGAAGGGCTCGATACGCCTGATTTTGTGCTGCTGTTTATGCCAATAGAATCGGCTTTTAGTACTGCCATGCAATGTGATGCCGATTTGTTTGCATATGCCTGGGAGAAAAAAATTGTTATTGTTAGCCCTACCACTTTGTTAGCTACTTTAAAGACTATTGCATCTATCTGGCAACAGGAAAAACAGACTCAAAATGCTTTAGAAATAGCAAAACAGGGCGGACTGGTTTACGATACTTTGGCATCCTTTTTAAAAGAGTATGAAAAAATTGGTGTTCAGCTAAATACTGTACAGAAAACATACGAAAGTGCAGATAAAAAATTATCTGCCGGAAGGCAAAGCTTGTTGAGCAGAATAGATAAGCTTAAAGGACTGGGAGCTAAGGTTAGTAAAAAGCTTCCCGACAAATATGATCTATTATAAGAGGGATGTTTTTCTGTTTAACTAAAATAAAATCAGCCTCTTTGTATGTTTTTTTGTTGTGGATATCTTAAAATACAAACAGTTGATGTATTTTTGTCGCAAAATAGGAAACGAAGTAAATAAAATAACTCAAAATGGTGCAAGCCATTGATGTGAGGACAAAATATTAAAGATTTGAAGAAAAAAGATTTTATTTTTGGATTAAGACCGTTGATAGAGGCTATCAATGCAGGAAAAGAAGTAGAGAAAGTACTTATTCAAAAGGGCTTGAAAGGAGAATTACATGGCGAGTTGCACGATTTATTGCGTAAGCATAATGTGCCATTTCAATATGTTCCGGGTATTACGTTAAAAAAATATACCCAGGCAAATCATCAGGGTGTGGTGGCATTTCTTTCTCTTATTACTTATCAAAATATCGAGGATATTATTCCTATGCTTTACGAAGATGGTAAAACACCATTTGTTTTGGTTCTCGACCGTTTGACTGATGTGAGAAACTTTGGCGCTATTGTTCGTACTGCCGAGTGTGCCGGAGTGCATGCTATTATAATTCCTTCGCGTGGTGCGGCGCAGGTTAATGCTGATGCAATTAAGACTTCTGCCGGTGCTTTGCATAATGTGCCTCTTTATAGAAGCGACGACTTACCAAAAACTGTGAAGTTTTTACAACAGAGCGGTTTAAAGGTTGTGGCAGCTACCGAAAAATCGGCAAACGATTATACTACTATCGATTATACTGCTCCTACAGCATTTATTATGGGCTCGGAAGAGGATGGTGTTAGCAACGACTTGCTGAAAATATCCGACCATAGAGCAATAATTCCTTTGCAAGGCACAATTGGTTCGTTAAATGTTTCTGTGGCAACAGGTGTAATTCTTTACGAAGCGTTACGACAAAGAAATAAGTAATGAGTTTTTTGTCAGAGCATCTTAAAGTAATTAATCGTGCTATTGTTATTATTGTGTTGTTACTGGCCGCATTTGTAAGGTTTTACCACTACGATGCATGGTCGTTGAGTAATGATGAGCTTAGCGCGATAATTCGTTTACAATTCGATTGCTTTGATGATTTGATACAATTTGGAGTAAAACCTGACTTTCATCCTTCGGGGGTTCAGGTTTTTCTCTTCTATTATGCGAAGCTCTTTGGCGATTCAGCCACTGCAGTTCGTATTCCGTTTGTTATTTCCGGTATTTTATCTGTTGTATTGCTTTTTTTCCTTGCCAGGAGATGGTTTGGAGAAACAAGTGCACTTTTTGCTTCCTCAGCATTAGCTTTTCTTGAATTTCCGTTGTTGTTTAGCCAAATAGCCCGACCATACTCTTTTGGTTTGATGTTGATTTTATTAGCTGCTATTCTGGTGGATAGGGTAGTGTTTAATGAAAAGAAAAACAATCTTTGGTTTTATACTTTTTTGCTGGCAGTTACCTGGGCTTTGCTGATGTATAATCATTACTACAGTTTTCTTACTGCCGGATTTTTGGGGCTGGGAGTTTTGTTTTATACTCCTAAAAACAGAATAAAATATCTTGTAAGCAGCGCTGTTGTTGCCGTTATACTTTTTATACCTCATGTTAATGTTACTATTTATCATCTTAGTAAAGGAGGAGTAGAGAGTTGGTTGGCAAAACCCGACAACGATTGGTTGTTTTTGCATATTTTGTATGTGTTTAATAATTCGTTATGGTTGTTGTTTGGCGTTATGGCAGCCGTTGTATGCATGGTTTTTAAGGAGAAAAAAAAGTTATCGAAATATTTTGTTATAAGTTTGATAGTGTTTTTTGGGGCTCTCTTTACCGGATTTTTATACTCTAAATATGTTAGTGCAATTATTCAGCACTCTACAATGTTGTTTGTACTGCCTTTTTTATTAATGGTTGTTTTTTCACGCTTCCGCGAAAGCGTTGTAAATACAGTGCTGTTAATAGTGTTTATTGGTGCACTGTTGGTTTCGTTGTTTGGTGTAGATAATTTTTATAAAAAGCAGCATTTTGGCGAGTTTAAAGAGGTGGCTGAAATTATAGAGCACTGGAATAGTAATTATAATGGCAAAATATTGAATATTTGCAG
Source organism: Bacteroidota bacterium (assembly GCA_034722575.1). Lineage (GTDB taxonomy): Bacteria > Bacteroidota > Bacteroidia > Bacteroidales > JAIPAH01 > JAIPAH01. Next base: position 7,914 of record JAYEOD010000497.1, read on the forward strand.
CGCCAATGATGTCGATTATTTAAATTATTATTTTGTTGACGATAGTGCTGATTTTGCTATGTCGCAATTAGATACAAAATCGCAATTAGATTCTTTGGCAGAGATAGTAAATGCATCTGGTAAACAGTATTTAAGTTTTGCTATTACCAAGCCGTGTAGCAGTAAAGCCATTGATATAATGGCGGCTCGCTATCCGTATAAATATTTTAGTAAAAATTATTCGGGGTTGGCACAGGTTTTTATATTTGGAAAAGAGTGTGACGGACGAAAAGAGTTTTCGGCTTTTGCTGATGAGAGTGGGCGTGAGGTTTCCTCTTTCGTTTTGGCTTCGGAGAATAAGGAGGTTGAGGATGTTTTTTCTCT
>JAYEOD010000498.1:0-8240 GCA_034722575.1 Bacteroidota bacterium
TGAAATGTTTTACAGTCCTTCGGGTGATGTAAACTGCTCAAATTTTGTATATGGCTCACGACAAAATTATTGGGTATTTGGAATTTCGGATACTACTGTAAATATAGTTGATAATTCTCTGGAATCAATTATTGTTAAAATTTATCCAAATCCGGTAAAATCATTATTAAACATTGACTTTCCAAACGATTACAATATTCATAACACAATTATTGAAATTGTGGACATAAATGGAAGAACCATATTAAAATCAGAGCCTGTTTCCATTACATCACAACTTGATATAAAAAAAATAAATAGCGGACTTTATCTTGTTAAAATACAAAATAAGAATACTTTAATTACAAAAAGGATTATTATTCAATAACAGACTTTATGTAAATTTGAAACAGTAATCTACAATAATTCAGGTCAAGTTATACGTTCTTTTAACATGGGTAACCAGTCAAAAGGCAACCATTTTATAGAGTTCAATGAGAGTCAATTGCCAACAATTAAGCATAATTTTCGGCAATATCCGAATATGTATTTGATGTTAACCGAATAATCTGGAGCATATTTCCACCGACTTTCAATAATAAACAGATCTTAATACCAAATACGTGTTAAAATGATTTTTATCGCTCATTTTGATATGTTTTTGGTATAATTATTTAGTGGGATATATGAATATCTCGGGACATCAATAACGCGAAGCAAATTACAACCAAGATTGATATTTAGACTATTGCAAAAGTCTAAAAAAAATTGTATTATTGTTATAACAGATGAACCCCTAATTTTCATCATTATGCACGAATCGTTTCTTCATTACATATGGAAATATCGTTTACTAAAAAACGATCTTATCACTACCGACAATCAGGAAGTAAAAATTATAGCTACGGGAAATCACAACTCTGACAGCGGACCTGATTTTTTAACCTCAAAAGTAAAAATTGGCAATACATTATGGGCTGGGAATGTAGAGATACATATCAACACGTCCGACTGGGTAAAACATAAACACCACAAAGACAAAAGCTATTCAAATATAATACTTCACGTTGTTTATAATAACGACAAAGAATTACCATCGCCAAATAACAACATCCCCACCATCGAAATAAAAAGAAATATCAGTTTAGATTTATACAACATATATATTGATTTAATAAATAATAAACAATGGATACCGTGCGCTACACTAGCCGGTGAGATAGATTATTTTATTTGGGAAAAATGGAAAGAACGTTTAACAATAGAGCGTTTAGAACGTAAATCGGAAGAGATTGCTACTCTTTTAAACTACCACAATAACAGTTGGGAGACCGCATTTTATATATCGCTGGCAAAAAACTTCGGATTAAAAGTCAATTCAGTTCCTTTTGAGTTATTAGCAAAATCGCTACCATTAAAATATCTGGCAAAACATAAAAACAGTCTTTTACAAATAGAAGCTCTATTATTTGGTCAAGCAGGCTTTTTAAATAATGATTTTGAAGATGGATATCCCAAAGCATTGAAAATGGAGTATCAACATCTGAAAAATAAATTTTCTTTAACACCTATAAACACAGAGCTATGGAAATTTTTACGATTACGACCGGCAAATTTCCCTACGCTACGCATTTCACAATTCGCCAGATTAATACACACTTCACAACAACTATTTTCATATATACTGGAATTTTCAACCGCTAACGAACTACGCAGTATGTTTTTAGTAAAAGCATCAGAATATTGGAATAATCACTATACTTTTGACAAAGCATCAGAAAAAAAAGAAAAATATCTTGGAGATAATGCCATCGATCTTATAATAATAAATACAGTAGCGCCATACATATTTCATTATGGACAAGTAAAAGATAATGCGTTTTACAAAGAAAAAGTTCCCGAATTACTAAATTCTATTCCCGCAGAAAACAATAATATCATCCGCAAATGGAACAAAATAGGAATAAAAACAAATAGTGCTTTTCAATCGCAAGCACTTATAGAGTTGAAAAAAAACTACTGCACACCAAAAAAATGTCTCTCATGCCCTATTGGAAAACAAATAATTAAATAATATGACCTTATAAAAACACATCTGCAAAGTAAAAAAAAAACATATCAAAATAAGCGATAAAAACCGCTTATTTTTCTCTTCTTCTTTGTTTAAAAATATTTTCAACTCAAAAGGCTTTCAAGGTAAATTATTCTATATTTGTAGAAACTATTTTATAACCTATGCCAAACACACGACGAGATCTAAATCTTCAGGTTGTTCACATTGCTTTACTATTCATACTCGCTACTATTAGTTTTGGTGTTATAGGATTTATTTTCATTGAAGACATGACGTTTCTTGACGCATTATATATGACAATCATCACCATTTCTACAGTAGGTTATGGCGAGGTAAAAGAGCTCTCTTCAACCGGAAAGATATTTACTATCATTTTAATTATAAGCAGCCTTGGAACATTTACATACACGCTAACCAAGCTCACTTCATTTTTTATTGATGGACACATAGGAACAATTTTGGGATTGTACAAAAAGAGACACGAAAAACATATGAAAAATCATGTTATTATAGTAGGGTTTGGTCGTAACGGAAAACAAACCGCAATAGAATCTATGGCTCATGGTCATAAATCTATTATTGTAGAAAATAATCACAATATAATAATGGATAACATGGAAGAATTTAATTTTATAGAAGGAAATGGCACTGAAGATGAAGTACTACTTTCGGCTGATATTAAAGACGCCACCGCCCTTATCGCAACACTTCCAGACGATGCTAACAATTTATACATTGTACTTACAGCCAGGTCGCTAAATCCAAAATTAAAAATAATTAGTCGTGCCGCCAGCGCTAGCGCAGAAAAAAAATTACGTATGGCAGGTGTAGATCAAGTTGTAATGCCGGAACAAGTAGGCGGCTCCCACATGGCTAAATTAGTCTCAAGAAGTGATATTGTTGAATTCCTAGATTACCTTTCAATACGCGGCGAAGCCCCTGCAATTATTGATGAGATAGAGTGTTCTGATATTTGTGCTGCATACAATAATCTAAATCTTAGCGAATTAAATATAAGAAAAAAATTTGGAGCTAATATTGTTGGTTTTAAAACACCTACAGGAGAATATATTATTAACCCAACACCAGATACAAAACTCATTAAGAATTCAAAATTATTTGTTTTAGGAACGCCTACACAAATTGAAATGATGAAAAAATACCTTGCAAAAGGGTGATACACTAAATCTTTATTCTACACTATAAAAAAATTATGTGGAAACATATTAAAAACTATTTAGGCTTTAACAAAAAGGAACGTAGCGGAGTAATGACTTTACTTGCGATACTACTTTCTGTGATAGCAGCTAATACAATTATACCTCTTTTCAACAAACAAAAAGAAAATTATTCAAACGAAAAATTTCTTGAAATTGTTGAAAATTTTAAAAAAGAGAGAAACAAAAAAAATATCTTAAAAGAAGAAAAACCAAACTACTACAACCCGAAAAAAACTAAAGAGATAGAGTATTTCAATTTTAATCCTAATAATCTTTCAAAAGAGAAATGGGAACAACTGGGACTCCACTCCGCACAAATAACAATTATAAAAAACTACGAAGCAAAAGGCGGAAAATTTTATAAGAGTAGCGACTTAAAAAAAATATATGGAATATCGGAACAACAATACGCCCAATTAGAACCTTTTATCAGTATTCCCAATACTAAAAAGCACAAAACAACTTATCATAAAACAAAAAAGAGACCTTTTAAAAATACCAAAACAGTAACCATTATTGATATCAACAGCGCCGACAGTACTGAATTAATGAAAATATCAGGAATCGGCACTGTATTTTCATCCAGGATAATAAAATTCCGCAAATATCTTGGGGGTTTTTATACCAAAAAACAGCTCTATGAAGTTTATGGACTCGATAGTGCAGACTATCACAGAATAGCACCACAAATAAAAATAGAGACACAACATATAAGAAAAATAAATCTGAATACAGCTACATTTAAAGAACTGTTAAGACATCCCTATCTCGATTACTACACAGTAAAACAGATAGTACAATACCGCGAAGATCACGGTCGCTTTACAGAAACAAACTCTTTAAAAAATGTAGATTTGATTTATGATGATCTTTATAAAAAAATAATTCCTTATTTGACTTTAAAATGAAAACTACTTTTTCAATATATAAGACAATATTAACTGTAATACTAGTTTGTATTACGTTAAGTGCATTGCCGCAAAGCTCCGATATAAATCTGCTTCTCAATAAATTAGAAACCGCCCACTCTTTTGAAAAAATCGAGATTTTAAACTCTCTCTCTGTTGAATACCGAGGAAACGATCGCAAAACGGCTATGCAATATGCTAATGACGCACTCTTTCTTGCTACAAATTTTAATCATACCGAAAGCATCGCGCTATCACAAAAAAATATCGGTATAATATTTCTATTTACAGGAGAACTAAACAAATCGTTGGAATTTTTCAAAAAATCGCTTGCCAATTACGAAAAAATAAATAATATCGAAGGTCAGGCAAATTTGAGTCATAATCTCGGGCTTGTATATAAAGGGCTGGGCAACTTCGATAAATCTATAATATATTACAAAAAATCACTAGCAATAGAAGAGAGTAGAAATAATGAAGAGGGCGTTGCCTCCACTTTGTGTAATCTTGCTAATTTGCACAACTACAAAGGCAATTACGACACCGCACTAATACTTTTAAAAAAATCAACTGCATATTACGAAAAAGTAAAAGACGAATTCTCTTTAATGGATAATTACCTTAATATTGGCGACCTTTACCTTGGTCAAGGTTTTATTAAAAAGTCATTCCACTATCTGGGAGCCGCATTATCGTTAGCAGAAAGAAACAATGACAATTATACAAAAGCCATCTGTTTAAACGAATTAGCCATGGCACATTACTCTATCGAGAATTACAATTTTTCGTTAGACTTACTCAATGAATCACTAATTCTTCGCGGAATTTTAAATGACAAATTAGGAGAGGGCAAATGCTTAATAAACATGGGCACTATATACACCGAGCTCGAAAAATACAACAAAGCGAATGAATTATACTTAAGAGCGTTAAAAATTGTTGAAGAGGCTGACAACAAACGCTCCATAGCAAACACATACACTTCAATAGGAAAAAACCTTCTACTTAAAGGATTACCACATAAAGCAATCTCCTACTTTGAGCAAAGCTTAGAAATATCGCGCGAGATAGGAGCAAAACCCGAAACTTGCGATAATTACGAACAACTGATTATAACCTATGCCACCATTAAAGATTTCGATAAATCGAAACTCTATATGAAAGCATTTTCTGCCCTCGACGACAATTTGCGATTAAAAAATATCGAGGACATATTAATTGAAACTATAGAAAAGAAAAAGAACCCCTATTTTTGGATGTATATTATTGCAGGACTTATTGCCATAATCGGAATTGGTATTACATTATTTATCAGAAAAAAATAATAAATTTTATTTTTTCAACTTTCGCCTTACATTAGCTCAAATTTTTATGTTATGGCAAAAAAGAAGAATATTTTTAAAAGATTTCCGACTACTTTTTGGATTGCTAATACTATGGAACTATTCGAGCGTTGGGCTTGGTATGGCATGTTTCTGGTTTTAGCACTATACCTTACAAACTCTAAAGATACCGGCGCATTAGGATTAAGCCAAATTCAAAAAGGAAATATTATGGGAATAGTATCTGCCATTCTCTATTTCCTGCCTGTAATTACCGGCACTATAGCTGATAAATTCGGATACAAAAAAATTCTTCTCATCTCGTTTGGCATCTTATCATCGGGTTATTTTATGATAGGATACTTTACCAGCTACACCTCTATATTTGCAATACTATTGTATATAGCAGTTGGTGGCGCTCTGTTTAAACCTGTTATTTCGGCTACCATAGCAAAAACCACCAACAAAACAACCTCTTCAATAGGTTTTGGTATATTTTACATGATGGTAAATCTGGGTGCTTTTATAGGTCCGATATTTGCTTCAAAACTTCGCGAGCTAGACTGGAACTACGTATTTCACATGTCATCGGGCATTATTTTAGTAAATGTAATATTAGTTATATTTTTTTATAAAGAACCCGAAAGAGAGAGAAATAACGACCCTATATTTGCTTCAATAAAGCAAGCTTTAAAAAATATTTGGATCGCCTTATCAGATAAAAAATTCATCCTATTCCTATTCTTAATAATCGGATTTTGGTCGATGTATCTCCAGCTCTTCTTTACTCTGCCTGTATTTATTGAGCAGTGGATGGACACCTCATCGGTATATAATTTATTAGATAGTATTTCTCCTGCATTGGCTTCGGCAATTGGTACCGATAGAGGAACTATCAACCCCGAAATGATTACTAATATCGATGCTCTATATATTGTTCTGTTTCAAATACTGATATCATCGATAGTAATGCGTTTTAAACCGCTAGTAGCAATGACCGTAGGGATTTTCATCTCGGCCACCGGTATTGGTTTAATGTTTGCCACAAATAATCCTCTTTTTCTTATTCCATCTATTTTGGTTTTCGCTATCGGCGAGATGTCCACATCACCAAAAATAACAGAATACATAGGACATATAGCGCCAAAAAATAAAATAGCCCTCTATATGGGATGCTCTTTCCTTCCCATGTCGGGAGGTAATTTCCTTGCCGGGATACTATCAGGAAGTGTTTACGGAACTCTTTCCGACAAAATAACACTGCTAAAAAATGAAGTAGCCACACGAGGATTAAAGATCCCCGAAATATCAGACTCCTTTACAAAAAACGATTATGTATTAGAAGCCGCAAACCAAATGAATATGTCGCAACCCGAACTAACAGATTTTTTATGGCAACACCATCAACCATATCAAATATGGTACGTTTTTACCGCAATAGGTATTTTTACGGGTTTTGCACTTTTATTATATAACAGGTTTTTGATTAGTAAGAGTTAATTAAAGAAAACTATATTGATTCTTTTTTTCGCTTCTTTATCCATCTAGTAGAAGATGTTTTAATATTTGAAATTAATTGCGCAGAAGTAATAGTACGAGACAATGTGCATAACGATGGTGCTATGATTACTAATTAGCCCGCATTAACTATAACGCATGTTGGGCGCTGGCATTACTTACATTATTACAAAATCTCTAAAATTCTCCTTATCAATTATATTACTGTCCGCATTATACGCTTCGGTAAAAGTTTTCGGGAGCTTTATGTTTTTCTTTTTATTCCATTTAAATTCATATCCAAATATTTGACCACCGTTATCCTCGACAAAATCAACTTCTTGCCGTTGTTTTGTCCGCCAAAAATAAGTTCGCGCAAGACTTTGTTTATATTCTATTTGCTTAACTCTTTCTGAAATCAGAAAATTTTCCCACAATGCACCTTTATCAGTCCTCAATTCTATTGGATTAAAATTTCCTATGACCATATTCCTGACACCATTGTCATAAAAATAAATTTTCTTGTTTGTTTTTATCTCATTTCTAACATTTCGGCTAAAACTACTCAGTTTAAAAATAATGTATCCTTTTTGCAGGATATCAATGTATTTACCGATAGTATTTTTATCTACATTAACAATCTGAGCCAATTCAGCATAATTCACCTCACTGCCAACTTGAAGAGCAAGAGCTTGAATTAATTTATCAAGAACTTCAGGTTTTCGGATGTTGGAATATGATAGAATGTCCTTGTATAGATAACTATTTACAAGATTTCGTAAAATACTTATTTCATCTCCTGAATTATTTAAAACATCAGGGTAAAATCCATAAAGCAATCTATTTTCCAATTGTTGCTCTGAATACAAATACCCATGGTGTTTTTCATATTCTTCCCACGAAATTGGAAACAACTGATATTCCCATTTTCTTCCAGTTAAAGGTTCATTTATCTTGTTAGATAAATCAAAGGATGAAGAACCACTTGCAAATAGTTGAACTTCTTTAAACCTGTCTGTAATGATTTTCATTGTAAGACCAATTCCCTCAATCCTCTGAGCCTCATCAATAAAAACAACTTTATATTTCCCTAAAATTGTTCGGATTCGCTCAGTGTTCGGCTCTGTCAACAGGGTTCTTGTTTTAGGGTCGTCTCCATCAAGTAGCAAATAATCCTTTGTTTTAAGAATCGATTCAATTAGAGTCGTTTTTCCTACTTGTCTTGGCCCAATAACAACAA
>JAYEOD010000499.1:0-8225 GCA_034722575.1 Bacteroidota bacterium
TGCTTCGCTGCGAGCTGAATAACATTTTTCTGAATGCCAATCCAACTCATTACTTACCTTTACCAATACAGTTGCAAACCTTTAAGGTTTATCGAAATCCTGTTGGCTGTTAGCTCATATAATCATTCTCGTGTGTGTTAAAAATTATTTAACATGGCTCGTTTCATCCGTTTATAATTTGTTTACCCTGATATTAAGGCATTAAGATTTTTATTTAACATAATATTTTTCTTTGTCGATTTGTTTATTCATTCAATCATTCAATTTTTCATTCGCCATTCGTAATTAATTCAGTTTTTATAGGTCGGATGGAAGTCGCCATATAATCATTGTCGTGTGTATTAAAAGTTTTAGTATGGCTCGTTTTATCCGTTTATAATTTTGTTGTTTGGTTAATTCAGATCAAAAAACCAATCAAAACCAATCAAAATCAATTTATATTATTATTTATCAATATTCCATTCAATATTATTGTCATAAACAATTTTTCCTTTTTTTATTTTTAACGGTGAAGGGATGTTGTTTGTGTATAGAGCCCCTGTTCCCAAACCTTGCGGCATTTTATTGTTTAAAGTAAATGTCCATTGAGCAATAGCGTTTAAACCGATATTCGATTCTAAAGCGCTGGTAATCCACCAGCCGATATTTAGTTTTTCTGCTATTTCAATCCACTCATCACAAGCAGCAAATCCTCCTAATAGCGATGGTTTTAGAATAATGTATTGTGGTTTAATTTTTTCTAATAACTGCAATTTATTTTTATATTCAAATACACCAATCAGCTCTTCGTCTAAAGCAATGGGAATAGGCGATGTTTTGCATAATTTTGCCATGGCGTCAATTTGTCCGGCTTTTATTGGTTGTTCAATGCTGTGGATCTGTAATTTTGATAGTTCTAAAAGTTTTTCCGGGGCATTTGAAACAGAAAAACCACCATTAGCGTCAACACGTAATTCTATATCGGAAACAGGAAATTTTGCTCTGATGCTCTTTAGTAATTCCAGTTCCGCATCCCAATCAATTGCTCCAATTTTCATTTTGATGCAAGAAAAGCCAGCAGAGAGTTTTTCTTTTATCTGCAAAAACATGAAATCTTTTTCTCCCATCCATATCAAGCCATTGATATCCATACTCGCTTTCGCATCTGTAAAAAAAGATGGGAAAAGAATTTGTTTACCACCGGTTTGTAAGTCGAGTTTAGCCATTTCAATAGCAAACCTTATTGATGGCCATTGTTCCAGCTTTTTTTCATCAACAGCATTAATATTTTTACAAAGATGCGAAAGCTTCTCTTCATAGTCGGGGGTGTCGTCGTAACTCAGTCCACGCAATAACCCACACTCTCCAATGCCTTTAATAAGAGGATTTTCATCATGCCAAATAATAATAAAAAAGGCTTCTTTATTATTTAATATTCCGCGTGATGTACCTGCCGGACGTTTGAAATGTAATATGTGTTTTATGTATTTAGCTTTTAGCATAATGTTATCTGTTATGTGCTTTTAGCAAAGATAAGGATAATAGCAAAGAAGCAATAATTGAGGCTTGTTAATTATTTGTGAAAACAAAAAAGCTCCTGATAATTAAATCAGAAGCTTTTTGAGGTCTCGAGCAGATTCGAACTGCTGTGGATGGTTTTGCAGACCACTGCCTAGCCACTCGGCCACGAGACCATAACCCTTACGGGCTGCAAATGTAATAATTAATTTGTTAATTATTGCTACTCCATTCTATGTTTTTTTCAAAATTTGAAAGAGTGATACTTACATTACCTATCTGTCCGCCTAACGGAGGATTCATTTTGCTGATTTTAACCTCTGCATCACCAATTTCAGGGAATTCTTCCGTTAATGATTTTAATATTCTGTGAGCAACATTTTCTAGTAAATTACTACGTTGCTCCATCTGTTTTTTTACCATCATATACACAGCCTGATAATCTATTGTGTCTTTTAAATTATCGCTTAACTCGGCTTTTGTTGTATCGGCTTCAAAAAACAGATCAACAATAAAGTGAGTGCCTACTGTTGCTTCCTCTTTAAAACATCCGTGATAGGCAAAAAATTTCATTCCTTCTAATGATATCATTGTTTCAGTTTTTTTTGCAAAAATAGTAAAAGTTTTTATCTAAAATTCACTATCTATTTCAGAAGAGGAGTCTTCGTTACGATTGTTTTGTTTCTTTTTGTAATCGTTAATCATATAGCTTATATTTAGCATTACAATAGGCCCTTTGCGTGTCATCTCCTGTTCAATATAATATGTGGGCTGATCGGTTGTTATTTGATGTTTCATGGTAGAAAAAATATCTCGTACATTCAAAGTAACATTAAGATGTTTGTTTAAGAAATCTTTGCGAATTGCCATTGAAGAGAAGAACATAGCATCTCTGTCGCCTGTGATTGTTATTGATGGCCCGCGATAAAACGAACTTAGTTGCAGACGTGTTGTAGGCGTAATTTTAAAGTTTCCATTTATACGCGTACTCCATGTATTGCTTTCGTTAGAAATATTTTCTCCATTTATTTCTTGATTTACCTGATAGTTATAGTAATTTCCCATCAGGTTTACCTTTAACCACTTTGTTAGCGAAGTATTAACCATTAATTCCATTCCTAAGGCTTTGTCATTATCTAAGTTCTCGAATGTCATCATCATTATTTCATTAGTGTATGATGTACTCAGACGTGTAATTTTATTTTCTGTTTTTCTATAATATCCTTCTAAAGAGAGAAATCCTTTTGGAAGTCGTTTCATTAACGACACTTCATATGAGTCGGTATATTCGGGTTTTAGCCCGGGGTTTCCTTGGCGGACATTATATTTGTCGCGGAAACTGACTTTAGGATCAAGATACCAACCTCTTGGACGATGAACTCTACGGCTGTATGATGCCTGCAAAGAGTGTTTGTCGTCGATGTTTGTTGATGTATGAAACGAAGGAAACCAGTCAACATGGTCAATAACATACGATTCTCCGGTCTCTTTACTTATTTCTCTATCAGTATATTCAGCTCGTAATCCTACTTTGTAATCGAAAATAGAAAAGCTGTTTGAGTATGTTGAGTATCCCGAAAAAATATTTCTGTGATAAGCAAATTGATTAGAGTAAATAGGATTGTTAACCCATGTAATGTCATCATAACTGAATGTGGTGTATTTATAATCTGAACTCTCTTCTTTGTTGCGTGCTTGTAGTCCGGCTTCAAAGCGGCTCTCTTCATTAATGGGAAGTGTGTAATCGATTTTAAATCGGAATTCTTCAGAGTCTTCGTTTTCGTATGTTTTAATAAGAGATGGAGTGCTGTTATTGGTGATATAAAAATCAGCGTCAGTAATATAGTCATCCATAGTCTCAGAATTTTTATTATCATTATTCTGATAATATGCCATTACAGCAATTTCGTGACCGTTATTATTTAGTTTCCACAGATAGTTTAATGTAGTGGAGTAGTAATCTCCTGAACGATCCATGATATTTGAGTTAAGAGAGTATTCATCAATTGTTTCGGGATTTGAATAGGAGTGGATTTTTGAGTCAAAGTCCATCCCAAATCCATAATTCCCTTTTTTTCCCGAAATAGAGATAGAATGTTTAGGGTTAAAGGTATAATCTACTCCTGCTTGAAAAGAGTATCCATCGCGATAGCGGTCGCGTGTTTTATCAGAGTTAACAAAAAATATCGAGTCGTTAGAAAATTTCTTACGATAAATTTTTCCTTCGCCTTCCATTGTACGTTTTCTGTAATCAATACCACCAAAAACATTTAATTTTCCTGTGCGATAATTTAAAAGGAAGTCGGAACCATATTTATCGCCGGTGCCTATAGAGGCGTTTACAACTCCATTAAGACCTTTTTCTCTTTTTTCTTTCATCACAATATTAATAATCCCGGCTGTGCCGTCAGGATCGTATTTTGCCGATGGATTTGTGATGATTTCAATTTGCTTGATGCTGCTAGATGGTATCTGCTGTAAAAGATCGCTGCCATCAAGTACACTTGGCTTGCCATCAACATAAACTTTAAAATTACTGCTTCCGCGAAGACTTACATTGCCATCTATATCTACCTCTACCGAAGGAGTATTTTCCAGCACATCAATTGCTGTTCCTCCACTAGCGTTCAGATCTTTACTTACGTTGATGATTTTTTTGTCGATGTTATATTCTATTCTCTCATGTTCTGCAACAATATCAACACCTTCCAGATTTTGTGATGCAGGAGCCAAAAAAATTGGTTCTGCTACAATATCCGATTTACGGGGATTAACAAAAATATTTTCTGTCTGATGTTTTTTATAACCAATAAAATTAGCTACTAAATAATACTTGCCGGGCATAATTTCTTTAATAGCATAAAGGCCTTTTTCATCTGCAATAGCTCCCGAAACCAATGAAGAATCGCGAAGGCTGAATAATGATACTGTAGCGTACTCTAAAGGATTTTTAGTGCTTTTGTCAAAAACAGATCCTGAGATACTCTTTTTCGGCATGTTTTCTCTGTCAGGACGTTGGCGCTGCGCATTAGCATTTCCGATAAAAAATAGAGTGATTAAAAAAATCAACGTAAGTTTAAAATTGTTCATGTGTTTATTTTTTCTATGATTTCTGAATTGCTACGCAATAGAGAAGGTTTTGTATTTGGTTTTATCCATTTATAATTTGTTCGCTCTGTTAAAAAGGGTTTTTAAAACCCTGTTTAACATAATATTTTTTTTGTTTTTCTTTGTCCTTTTGCCTTGACGCAAAAGAAGCAAAAAGTCAAGGCTTACATAAAAATATTATCCATCTCTTTGCAAAGCCTAAGTTCGTCCGGGTGATCTTCGAACAAAGTTCTCAGCTTCCCGGTCTCTCTAAGGCTTCGCTTTGAGTTGTATAATATTTTTCTGAATGCCGGTCAATCATCCAATCAGTCATCCATCTAGCCTTAACCCTCAATCTCAATCATTCTATAATCATCCATGTGTGTGAAAATTTATTGTCATGAATGTTTTTGAATGCCAATCCAATTCATTACTTATTTTTATTTGTTTATAATTTTGTTGCTCGTTTAACGCACATGCGGTAATATATTTCTATCCGCAAGCATCTATTCTATCCGCGTTCTATCGTTTCATGGGTATAGACATCCGTATTACACAAAACTTGCGCATTTAGTTACATTATTATTAATATAAGTCGGTCTATAAAGTCACGCCGTGACTCAATTTTGAGATAAGAAAATTAAACAGTTATTATTCAGTTGTTTGAAAAAATCACGCCGTGACTAATTTTGAAATTGCTGACATTCTGAACCAAATACTAAATAGCGAAAAATCTTATTTCTTGATAATAATAAGAGGGGTCTTTATTACATTACTTTCGTGAAGTTCGCGATCTTTTATGTATGCCTCGAAACATATTGTATCAAATTGCGAGGTGGGATTGTAAATAAATATTGTGTCGCGCACTGTTCCTTTTATAGCTTTTATGCGTCCTTCGGGTGTGAGCATCGGAATGCGTGAGTTGAATGTGATTGTGTCGTATATTCCGGTGTTAGGGTTGTAAAATGTAGGAAGAACTTCTGTTAACTCTCCGTTTTGCATCTCAAAGTATTTAATAAAAAGATTATAGTCGTAAGGAGATTCTGTTTGCTCTTCTGATAAGCCAATATCACCATCACCATCTTTAAAAGAGAATATTAAAACTCCACGTTCGTCAATATCTTGTTCGTTGCGTATAGTAAGAAAAGTTTGGAATTCTATTTCCGGAATAACAGGATACTCCTTCTCTTTTAAACACGATGAAAGAAGCGCGGTAATAACAAAAAATAATAGCCCTGTTTTTTTTATTATCGATAACATGATTCAAAAATAGTGATTCTAATGGATATTCGTAGATATCATCAGTAAATAATTTTGTTGAATAGGATTAAGTGTAAAATGTTACTTTTTAGCGAAAAAACTATTAATTTTGTATTATAAGGAAAACAAAATTTAAATATTATGAAGAGTTTTGCGATAATACTTTCCGGAAGTGGTGTGTATGATGGAGCTGAAATTCATGAAGCTACAATGACAATGCTTGCTGTTTTAAAGCATGGAGGGAAATACAGGGTTTTTGCTCCCGATATTGAGCAGTATCATGTTCTTAATCACATTACAGGAGAAGTAATGGATGAGAAGAGAAATGTTTTGATAGAATCGGCTCGTATTGCTCGTGGTGATATTAAGCCATTATCCGAATTTAATATCGATGATTTTGATGCTTTGATAATGCCCGGCGGTTTTGGTGTGGCAAAAAATTTATCCGATTTTGCTTTAAAAGGAGCGGATTGTACTGTTAATAAAGAGGTGGAAGCGGCAATTAAAAATACTGTTGCAGCAAAAAAACCTTTAGGCGCTTTATGTATCTCTCCGGCAATTGTTGCAAAAGTGTTAAAAGATGTTGAGGTTACTGTGGGACAAGATAAAGCAACTATTGAAGGTATTGAAGCAATGGGAGCGCATCATAAAAAGACAAATCATGGCGAAGTAATTGTTGATGAAAAATATAATGTGTTCACTACACCATGCTATATGCTCGATGCAAATATTTTACAAATTGCCGAAGGAGCTGAAAATATTGTCTCCGCTATGATGGAGAGGCTTTAAAAATATATTCCTCACCTCCTTTAAAACCACTTTGTGGTAGCGAGTTGGATAATCCAACAAGCAGGGGGTGAGGTTATTTGGTGATTATTTTTTAAGGAAACTTAGGGAATTTATCAAAATCCGGATCTCTCTTCTCTAAGAAAGCATTTTTTCCTTCATGTGCTTCATCCGTTAAGTAATACAAAAGAGTAGCATTTCCTGCTAGTTCCTGAATTCCTGCTTGTCCGTCGAGTTCGGCGTTTAGCCCCATTTTTATCATTCGTAATGCCATAGGAGAGCGCTGCATCATAGTGTGCGACCACTCTACTACTTCGTCTTCGAGTTTATCGAAAGGAACAACTTTGTTTACCATGCCCATCTCTTCGGCCTCTTTGGCAGAATATTGTTTGCAAAGGAACCATATCTCACGAGCTTTTTTCTGCCCTACGTGACGAGCTAAATAAGACGAACCAAATCCTGCGTCAAAACTACCTACTTTAGGACCGGTTTGTCCAAAGATAGCATTTTCTGATGCTATGGTAAGATCGCATAAAACGTGTAGCACGTGACCGCCGCCAATAGCATATCCGTTAACCATTGCAATTACAGGTTTTGGTAACGAGCGAATCATTTTTTGTAAATCCAATACATTTAATCTGGGTACTTTTCCTTCGTCGATATATCCACCTTTTCCTTTTACACGTTGGTCGCCACCGGCACAAAAGGCTTTGTCGCCTTCGCCAGTAAGTACTGCAACATGGATATTGTCATTTTCGCGACACTGATGCATAGCGTCAATCATCTCTTTCACTGTCTTCGGGCGGAAAGCATTCCGCACTTCCGGTCGATTGATGGTGATTTTTCCTATTCCTTCAAAGAATTCAAATTTAATATCTTCGTATTCTTTTATCGTAATCCACTCTCTTGCAGCCATTATTTCTGTTTTATATTGTTGAAATAGTCTTTCAAAACTTTATCGTTTAACTCTCCATGTGTTCTTATTTCTAACACAACAGCTTTGTTGTGTGGTTGATACACTTTTTTCAGAATATCATTAAAATTGCTTTTCTCATCACAAAAATAGTAATTCAAATCAAATACCTCAGTCATTTTTTTGATATTTAGATCTTGTTGTGTCTCAAAAAATTCTTCCAGATGCCCTGTAGATGCCGGTCCCGGTATAAATCGGAAAATCCCGCCTCCCTGATTGTTTATCACAATAATTTTTAAATTATTTGGCAGATGTTTGTTCCATAAAGCATTACTGTCGTAAAAAAAACTGATATCACCTGAAATTACTGTATTTGTTTTATTGCTCACAGAAGCAAATCCTGCTGCTGTTGAGATAATACCATCAATTCCGCTGGTACCACGGTTCGAGTACCATTCGATGTTTTTACGCTCTTTAAAAAGCATTGCGTATCGCACCGGAGTGCTGTTTCCTAAATGTATTACAGTATCATCAGGAATAATATTTAGTAGATTACCAAATACTTTAAAATCGGACCAAGGAGCGTTTTTTAAAAATTTGTTGTGCTTTTCAGAATCGTCTAACTCTTTCCATAATTCATTGTAATTATTTTTTCCGTGTACAATTTTTTCTGAAATTTGAT
>JAYEOD010000500.1:0-8207 GCA_034722575.1 Bacteroidota bacterium
AGAAGAATAATATTTTTATGTAAGCCTTGACTTTTTGGTTCTTTTGCGTCAAGGCAAAAGAACAACAAAAAAATATTATGTTAAATAGAAATCTTAATGCACTGGTATCAGGGCAAACAAATTATAAACGGATGAAACTAAATCTTGAAATTGCCGCCGATCTGGTTGAATATCTGAACTCAATATAATTATTGCCTGAAATTAGCGCAACACCCCTAAAGGTGTTGCGCTTTAAAATTTTAAAGCAGTGCTAAAATCAAAATTTGTGCCAGCAAAACTCTTAAAAACATTACTAACGGATAAACCGATGCATATGCTGTATTTTGTGCTTGCGATTTTATTATTGTATTTGCAAAACCAAGTGCCGGAGGGTCTGTCATTGAGCCTGCCACAAAACCACAAATGGTTAAGTAGTTATATTTAAGTAGTCGTGCAATTATTCCTACGGTTAAAATAGGAATAAATGTAATTGCCACACCATATCCCATCCAGGCTAAACCGCCGCCATCAACAATAGTACTAATTAATTTTCCTCCCGACGAAATTCCAACACATGCTAAAAATAGAGCTATTCCGGTTTCTCGTAAAATTAAATTTGCTCCGCTGGGAATATAAAAAGTCGTTTTTCCTACGCGCCCAAAATGTCCCATTAAAATAGCTACTAGCAGTGGACCACCTGCCAGTCCTAACTTAACAGCTGCCGGTAATCCCGGAATTGTAAATGGAATAGAGCCAACAACAACACCTAAAAATATACCTAGAAAAAGAGGTAAAATGTTAGGATGATTTAACTGATCGTGTGAGTTTCCTACTTCTTTTGCAATAGCATCCATAGTGTTTTTCTCTCCAACAACTCTTATGGTATCGCCAAGTTCGATTTTCACATCTTTTTTTGGTATAAATTCTAGTCCCGAGCGATAAATACGAGTGATATTAGCACTATAACGTCCATAAATATTTAGTTGACGTATGGTTTTTCCGGCAATACTTTTGTTTGTAACCATCATCTGTCGCATAGCTAATTTGCCGTCTATTCTACGCAAATCAATAGAGCTTAATTTGCCTATTGTAAGATGAACAGAATCGGTATATGCTTGATCTACTACAACACGTAAAATATCTCCCACATGAATTTTTTCATTTTCTTTAGGGAATCGTACTATGTTATCGCGAAATAATCGTGTTATAATAATGCTCTCGTGTACTAATTTCTTAATCTCTTGAATGGTTTTTCCGTCTGCATTGGGGTTTGTTACTTCCAAATTAAAAGCTTCCGGAGCTTGCGATAATTCCTCTTGTTTTTTGTCATACTCTTCTAACTCTTTATCCACCTTAATTTTAAAAAATAGTTTAATTAAAAGCATTGTAAGTATAATTCCTATAATTCCAAACGGATAGGCAACGGCATAACCCATTCCTACTGTTGGGGTTTGTGCGGCTAATATGCCGCCTTGATCTGCTAATACTTGTTGTGCGGCTCCCAAGCTAGGCGTGTTTGTTACTGCGCCGCAAAGAATCCCTGCAATTTCGGGTACGGGTACATTAAATGCAAAATGGATAGCGGCGGCTATACCAACTCCCATTATTACAATTGATGCTGCTAATATGTTTATTCCTATTCCTTCGCGTTTAAATGTAGAGAAAAAACGTGGTCCAACTTCCAAACCAATAGAGAAAACAAAAAAGATTAATCCGAGTTCTTTTGCAAAATGCATTACTTCGTGATTTATTTTTCCTCCAAAATGACCAACTAATAAACCCGAAAATAAAACTCCGGCAATACCTAAATTTATCCCTTTAATTTTCGGTTTCCCAATTATAATGCCTCCGAAAATACTAAGGCATAATAGTAAAACCGCATGGGCTGTTCCTGCTTGCGAAAATAATTTTATGATCCAATCCATAATATAACAATTTAATAACTTAATAATTATTAATAATATACTTACGTAAAAAATTGTTGGTTGCGGTTGTAGTGTTATGCTGAGATAGGGTATAGCAAAGTTACCTGCTACTAATAATTGTAGCAGATTGTCTTGCACGACTCTAACTCCCGAAAGTCAACAATTATTGAAAAAAAGGCAGGTATTCTGACTTAACCCACTTTTCGATGCCTTCCCATCCGGCTTACGCAAGAACAGTGGCAATTATTTCGAAAAGATTTAATCATTTAGGTATCACAGCAACGGGTATTGTTCCATATTTTCATTGGATTCCCTTTTAATTATATTTAGTAGCTCACCATAATTATAACCCAAACTTTATTGGTTCATTTTTATGGTATATAAAACCTTTTTTCCGGTGGCAAAAGTAAACATTAATAGCTCTTAGAGGCTGTTTATTGATGCTTTTTGATTCTAAATAAGCCTTTTTTTAAGAGAGGTCAGATAGTCAATTATTTGTGGCGTATAATATTTTATTTGTCATGGACGTTTCATCCGTTTATAATTTCATATTTCGGTCGGATGGAAGTCGCCATTATAATCATTGTCGTGTGTATTAAAAGTTTTAGTATGGCTCGTTTCATCGAATTAAACTAATTTTTTAATCTACTGAAAGTGGATAATGTAATAGCCCAAGGCGTAATGCAATGAAGTTTTGGGTTATAATGTGTGGTAAATGAAACCAAGGACTGAAAGTCCGGTAGGTGAATATTTAATTCGACGATAAAAAATAATAGAACGGTGCGCTGCACCTTTTTAGATCGGAGAGTATTTATCATTCAATCAACCAATCACAATCACAACCAATCACAATCACAACCAATCACAATCAATCAATCAATCAATCAATCAATCTCTTTGGGTTAATAAAAATGAATGTGTTGTTTTTTGTTATTTTTGTGATATAAAAATACACTCGAATATAAAAAAGTATGAGCTTAATAAATTTATCAACGCAAGTTAAAGAGCAGTTAGAAAAAGTATCGCGAATTGCAGACTATCTATGGAGTAGGGAATGGGCAGAGAGAAACGCAGGCAATATTTCTATCAACCTATCTGCATATTTTGTGAACAAAGAAATACAAAATAAAGGTCGGTTTATTGAATGTGATTTGCCGGTTGAAGCGGGCGGGTTAACTCTTTTTGTTTCGGGTAAAGGATGTTATTTGCGCGATTTGATTAATAAAATTGATAAAGCAGCCTGTATTTTGCATATCAACAGCAAAGCTACAGGATATTATATAATCTGGGGCGGCTGTTCTGCTAATTTCGAGCCTACCAGCGAGCTCATATCTCATCTTAAAATACAGTATTTTAATTCGTTGCATAATCCAAAACATATTGCCGTTGTTCATACTCATCCTATCGAACTTATCGTGATGAGTCATCATAATTTATTTCAAGATGAAAACGAATTTAATAAGTCGTTATGGATGATGTGTCCCGAAGTACGCCTGTTTGTTCCTAAAGGTGTTAGCTGCATTCCATATGCACTGCCGGGTTCCAAAGCATTGGCAGAAATAACTATAAAAGGACTGAAAAACAGAGATGTTGTTTTATGGGAAAAGCACGGTGCTCTTGCAACCGGCGAGGATGCAGAAAAAGCATTCGATTATTTAGATGTAGCAAATAAAGGTGCTAAACTCTTACTAACAGCATGGTCGGCAGGTTTTCAGCCAAAAGGACTTACCGATAAAGAGTTGAAAGAGTTAGAACAGTTTTTAGAATAAAAATTCTAATCAAGAGTTGAAAGTAGTATATAAAAAGCTCTTTCAAATAGTTTAAAAAGTAGTGAATTAAACATGTTTTCCCCCTCTTTGTAGTATATTCACATCTATAATAAAAATAACTTGCCCTTTCAGGGCGTGGGCGTATAAACACATTCCTTTTCATTAACCCGAAGTGTTGCTTCGGGCTGAATTAAAAAGGGCTTTCAGCCCGATACCAACACTCTTGAATACAAAACAAATCATATAACAAAAAATCGCCACAAAGTGGCAGCTTATTTCAGCCCAACGGCAACGCCGTGGGTGATTTGGCAAATAAAATAATATACGCCCTGAAAGGGCAGGTTAAAAGAATAATTGTTATGCTAATAGAATCCCAATTCTTAATTCGCATGTTTTATAAACTCCTAAATATACTTTATAGCTGTTGTAAAAAAATGCAGCCTCGTAGCCGGATGATTATAACCTCCATCTTTTAGTGCTTCTGCAAGAAATATTTGCCTGAAATCTTATCGAGAAATTTTTAATATTTAATTAGATAGAATTTGTATTTTTGACAAAAATATTGATTCGTGATGGAAAGTAAAAAAGAAAATAAGAAAAAGCCGCATAAAAAAGAAAAATCGAAATTGCATCCGCGAAATAAACATCGCGAACGTTATGATTTTAAACAGCTTATTGCCTCTTGCCCCGATTTAGCTCAATTTGTTAAGCTAAATAAATACGACGACGAATCAATTGATTTTTTCGATCCCGAAGCAGTTAAAATGCTGAATAAAGCTCTGCTAAAGCATTATTATGGCATAGAAAACTGGGAAATACCAAAAAATTATCTCTGCCCACCAATTCCGGGTAGAGCAGATTATATCCATCATATTGCCGACTTATTGCGCGATAGTTATAATGGGATCATCCCGAAAGGGAAAAAAATAAAATGCCTTGATATTGGCGTTGGAGCAAATTGTATATATCCTATTTTAGGTAACAAAGGATATGGCTGGTCATTTGTAGGCTCTGATATAGACCCTCTTTCAATAGAATCGGCAAATAAAATAGTGGACTCAAATCCCTCTTTGATAGGGAAAATAGAGCTTCGATTGCAGGAGAATCCAAAGGATATTTTTCGTGGAATAATAAAAAAAGATGAGATTTTTGACGTCTCTATCTGTAATCCTCCTTTTCACGAATCGTTAGAAGATGCGCAGTCCGGATCACGTCGTAAGATAAAAAATCTTAAACAAAAACAGGTTAATAAAGTAACATTGAACTTTGGCGGTAATAGCAGCGAACTGTGGTGCGAAGGTGGTGAAGTAAAATTCGTAAGAGATATGATTCATCAGAGTAAAAAATTCTCTACCTCTTGCTTTTGGTTTACTACATTAATTTCGAAAAAAGCTAACCTGAATAGAGTGTATAAAGCACTGAAAAAAATTGAGGCTACCGAAGTTAAAACTATTGAAATGGGACAAGGAAATAAAACAAGTCGCATTGTAGCATGGACATTTTTCCCTAGAGTAAAAGAAGAAATAGTGGAGTAGTACATTAAAAATAAGTATTGCTTTGATTTGTATTGTTATTAGCTTGTATTGTTTTAATAAAGATGTATTTTTGAGATTATTATTAATCGATTAAAAATTTATTATGTCAAATACACTGATGAGCGAGAAAAATCAAAGACGTAAAGATTATGTATTGTCAATTACTATTATAGGAATACTGTTTTTTATCTTCGGATTTGTAACATGGCTGAATGGAATATTAATTCCTTATCTGCAAATTGCTTGCGAGCTAACAACTTTTCAAGCGCTTTTTGTAACATTTGCTTTTTATATCTCCTATACTGTAATGGCTTTGCCCTCATCGTGGGTTTTGAAAAAAACAGGATTTAAAAATGGCATGATGGTAGGATTGTTTGTGATGGCAGTGGGTACATTGCTGTTTATTCCTGCCGCAATGACACGTACTTATGGACTGTTTTTGCTTGGGCTGTTTGTTATGGGAACCGGTTTAGCAGTTCTTCAAACAGCTTCTAATCCTTACATTACTATTATTGGGCCAATAGAATCGGCAGCAAAAAGAATTAGCATAATGGGGATTTGTAATAAGGTAGCCGGTGCTGTAGCTCCATTAATTTTGGCTTACTTTATTTTAAACGATGGCGATGCTTTTGTAGAGAGTTTAAAAACAATGGATACAGCAGCAAAAAGTATCGCCCTCGACGGATTGGCTGCCAGAGTTATCAATCCATATATTGTAATGACTACGATTTTGGTTCTGCTTGGTTTAATGATACGTTTTTCGCCATTACCTGAAATTGAAGATGAACCGGAAGAGAATATTGATAAATCTATCTCTTCGAAAAATAATATTTTTCAATTCCCTCACCTGATATTAGGTGTAATAGCATTGTTTTTATATGTTGGCGCCGAAGTAATTGCCGGCGATACTATAATTCGATATGGTATTTCGCTGGGTATCTCTATCAGTACAGCAAAAATATTTACCTCTTTAACACTTGCTGCAATGATAGTTGGTTATGTGATTGGTATTGTGTTAATCCCAAAAATTATTAGTCAGCGTACTGCATTAAAAATTTCTGCTCTATTAGGAATTGTTTTTTCTATAGCTGCAATATATACGCCTCCAATGGTGTCGGTAACATTAGTTGCTTTATTGGGTTTGGCTAACTCTTTGGTTTGGCCGGCAATATGGCCATTGGCATTACATAATTTGGGTCGTTTTCTTAAAACAGGTTCCGCATTACTGATTATGGCAATTGCCGGGGGCGCTATTTTACCATTGCTATGGGGGAGGTTAGCCGATATTTACTCTTCTCAATTAGCATACTGGGTATTAATACCTTGTTATCTGTTTATTCTGTTTTTTGCTTTAAAAGGATACAAATTAAAATCATGGAGAGTCACATCAGGGAAAAAATAATCAATCTTTTTGCCATAATAGTTTTTGGAGTTATAATAAGTGCCTGTAGCGATGTTAACACAATTGTTCATCAAAAAATAGATGACAATTGGTCTTTTAAAGCAACAGATGATTCTCTATGGCTAGATGCCACAGTTCCGGGTAGTGTACATACCGATTTGCTTGATAATAATATAATTCAAGATCCTTTTTATCGTTTGAATGAGCACGATTTGCAATGGATTGATAAAAAAGAGTGGGAGTATAAAACAGTTTTCGATGTCGATAAAAAAACTCTAAATCGCGATGTGGTAGAGTTGATTTTTAATGGTTTAGATACTTACGCTAAAGTATATCTTAATAATCGGTTGATTCTGGATGCTGATAATATGTTTATGTCATGGGTAGTGAGTTGTAAAGACAAGCTCATTGCCGGAAAAAACAGCTTAAGAATTGTGTTTGAATCGCCAATAAATATTGGTCTCGAAAAACGTGAAGCCTTGGAATATCTACTCCCCGGAGCCGAAAATGATCAGTCGGAATTAGGTGGTGTGGGCGATAAAAAAACTTGTGTCTTTACTCGGAAAGCTCAATATCATTACGGATGGGATTGGGGACCACGATTAGTTAGTAGTGGAATATGGCAAAATATTGAGCTTAAAGCATGGAACAAAAGTAATATTGTTGATGTAAATATTATTCAAGAAAATATCAACGAAAATACAGCTTCTCTTTTAGCAAATGTCGAATTGCAATGCTTTGAAAATAGCAAAGTAAATATTGTGGGATTGATAGATTCAAAAATAGTATTTGAACAGGAAAAGTCTCTTGCTAAAGGTTTTAATAGTGTTAGTATTCCATTTGTGATCAGCAATCCTGAACTTTGGTGGCCTAATGGATTAGGCGATCAGAAACTTTATAATATTGAAATTCAAGTAAAAAGTAATCGCGATATTACATCTTGTAAAAGTCGAAATATTGGTTTGCGAACTGTTGAGGTAATACAGAAACCCGATAGTATAGGTAAAAGCTTTTATTTTGAAGTAAATGGAGAGCCTGTTTTTATGAAGGGAGCAAATTATATTCCTCAGGATGTTTTTTTAAATCGCGTTAGCGATAATGATTATGAAAAGCTTATTAAATCGGCTGCAGAGGCTGATTTTAATATGCTTCGCGTATGGGGTGGAGGGATTTATGAAAAGGATATTTTTTATGATTTGTGCGATGAGTATGGGATATTGGTTTGGCAAGATTTTATGTTTGCTTGTGCTATGTATCCGGGTAATAAAGAGTTTTTAAAAAATGTTGAGAAAGAAGCTGTTCAAAATGTTAAGCGATTGCGTAATCATCCGAGTATAGCTCTTTGGTGTGGCGATAACGAAATACTCTCGGCATGGAATCGTTGGGGATGGAAAGAAAATGTACTCGAAAATCAAGGACAAAATATTGCGGATACCGTTTGGAAAGCTTATGATGATATTTTCCATAATATTTTGCCGGATGTTGTAAACAAATTAGATCCCAAACGTTTGTATTGGTCGTCGTCGCCAAGCGCAGGTTTTGGAGAGTTGGAGAGTGGAAAGTCCGGCGATAACCACTATTGGGGCGTTTGGTGGGC
>JAYEOD010000501.1:0-1609 GCA_034722575.1 Bacteroidota bacterium
TCAAAACAACTAATTTTTTATTATCATTATTTTACCTACTGCAGTTTCGCTACCATCTTCGTTCGAAACAAATACTAAATATACTCCTGTAGAGGCTTTTCTGCCATCAAAATTCTCGCCATTCCAAATCGCCTGACCACCCTCTGCAATTGTCGAAAAAATTAAATTACCGCTAATATCTGTAATCTTAACACTAGCATCGCGCACTAACCCCGAAATAGAGATTGGTCCTTCATAACCCTGAACAACAGGATTTGGATATACTTTAAGATTTTCGTTTGTTTTAGCGGGAGGCGTAGCATTACTGCGATACGATATAATTCCTTTTGATGTACCAATAAACACTTTTCCTTCGTCATTAATAGTAATATCAAATATCTCATCACTAAAAAGAGGACTGTTCTCAGTTGTAAAATGATGTATCTGGTCTGTACCGTCTTCCGACATTAAGAACACTCCTGCGCGTTGTGTTCCAAACCATTTACGATTTGCTCCATCAATAGCAATGGCCGTTACCTGTTCCGATCCTAATAAATACTGCACATATCCACCAACCTCTACTAGGGGTCTTTGTGCATTAATACCCACATTATCGAACATCTCCGAAGCATTATAAATTACACCAACACCTTCGTCTGTACCAATCCAAATTTCACCATCCTGATCTTTTGCTATAGAATAAACTGCAGACGAACCGGGTAAATTTCCGTTTCCGGATGTAGAAGTTAAAACCCTACTTCTGTCGTCGTTTGTTTGATCTATGGTATTATTATCAGAAAAAACAAGGATTTGATGATGCCTCATAATAATCCACTTCTGATTATTATCATCAATAATCATCTCATTATATTGAGAACCACTCGACTGCGACCCCAAATCAAACGACCTCCACTCTCCATCACTCTTTTTAACCGACAAAACATTCTCTGCCCCATTATTCACCACCCACAAATTCATATCATCATCAAACTGCAATCCACTAATCTGCACTGCCGATTGCCAACCAACATTACCCTCTAAAGAGGAGTTGTGCTTTGAAAAAACATTAGAAACCTCTCCATCGGTAAACTCAATAACACCATCACCCCACGAACCGGCATATACTCTATTTTCTCCACCACTTTCAACAGCAATACATATAATATCAGATATTGTATCTAAAGCCGGCACATTTCTTTTATTATAAGTACTCCACTGTCCATCAACATAACTATACAAACCCGATTTAATAGAAGAGTTACCCCAATCGCTTTGATATCCGCCTGACGCAACCCACACCTGACTTTCATGTGCTGTCATAGAAAAAATATTTGGCGACATAGGTCCTGAAGGGTGAATAAATTCGGAATTCCAGTTACCACTTGTTTTTACTAAGCCATTATTGCCATCAGCAATCAAAAACATACCATCCTGATAAAAACAATCATTCGATTTTATCCCCATTCCATCATACGAATACAAATTATATGTCTGTTCTAATGATTCATCAAACTTTTTTACTCCATAAAGAAATGCTACAATAAGTTCATCGTTATTGTTTCTGATATTACTAACCTCCAAAGTCGATCCGGAAGCCATATAATCCCATTGCTCGCCATCAAATTGAAAC
>JAYEOD010000502.1:0-1607 GCA_034722575.1 Bacteroidota bacterium
AAACAAACATAAACCACAAGAATCAATAACACCGGTCAGATCTTGAAATATCTTTACCCATTCGGGTTTTCCATTAAGTTCTTGAGGATCCAATTTTTCCGGCATTCCAATTATTTCAGGCGCTATTAAATAAGATCTAACATGACATCCACCTCGGTTATTAGTGGCAAAGCCAAGACCTTGCCCCTGAACACCTCTTGGGTCGTAAGCCGGGATCTCTTGTTTTTTCACAGTCATTGATAACTCACTATGACCGTAACTCTCAGTCAATCTATAAGAGCCTAACGCCATTTTATCACCAAGACCTTCACGCAGAGCAATTTTTTTTGTGTAATAAACAATAGCTTCAGAGTTTCCAAATTTTAGTTCAGGACCTTTTTCTAATTCTTCATTAGTAATATAACCATTTTCATATAGTTCCATAGCGGCTGCAATAGTAGCGCCCACCGAAATAGTATCTAAACCATATTGATTACATAAGAAATTAGCTTGAACAATGGCATTCAAATCACTTACCCCACAATCAGCTCCAAAAGCCCATCCGGTTTCATATTCGGGACCTTCGCCTTTTAAACCGCTAGGTAATTCCACTACTCTACCACAAGCAATAGGACAAGCAAAGCAGGCAACATTTTTTATCAAATATTGTTTATCAACCAATGCCTCTCCTGAGACTTCAAAAGTACTTTCAAAAACTGCTTCTTGAAAATTCTTTGTAGGATACATGCCACTATCATTAATAATTTTATCTAATACTTTTGTTCCTAAAGCCGGTAAACCTTGTCCTGTAACGCCATTCTCCTTTAGCATTTTTCTACGTTTCTTAACAGCGGTAGTAAAAGCATCCTTATCTTCAATTAATACTTTTTTATTACCTGCAACCACAACAGCTTTCAGATTTTTACTTCCCATAACCGCTCCAACACCGGTACGTCCTGCAGCGCGATACTTATCATTCATAATAGCCGCCATAAAGGATAGCCTTTCACCTGCCTGACCGATACAAGCCACTTTAGCTCTATCAGGCGCCTCTTTCACAAGTATGTCTGTAGTTTCGTAAACATCTTTTCCCCACACATGAGATGCGTCGCGTAATTCAGCCTTATCTTCATCAAGATACAAATAGCAAGGTGATTCAGCTTTACCTTCAAAAATTATAATATCGTAGCCGGTATTTTTAAATTTTGCTCCAAAATACCCACCAGAATTACTCGATGCAATTGTGCCTGTCAGGGGTCCTTTTGTAACCACCATATAACGTCCGCCTGTAGGTGCACTTGTTCCTGTTAAAGGACCAGTTGCAAAGATGAGTTTATTTTCAGATGATAGGGCATCAATTTTTGGATCAATTTCATCGTACAAAATCTTTGAAGCCAATCCTCTTCCACCAATAAATTTTTTTGCCAAATCCATTGATAAATCTTCTGTAACTATTTTCCTAGAAGATAGGTTTACTCTTAGTATTTTTTTTTGATATGACATAATAAAAATATTTATTTATTTTGTCCTAAATTAATACTAATATATATTAATATCAATATGTAAAAATTTACATATTGATATATTAAAAAAATTATACGCTAATCTTTTATACCAATTGAATTTCA
>JAYEOD010000503.1:0-688 GCA_034722575.1 Bacteroidota bacterium
AATTAATAGCGTAATGCTACTGTTGTTTTGCCGATTTTATTTTTCCAAAACAATAATTCTATCCATCTTTATGTCGTGCTGTTCGGTTGGTATTTTGTCGAGGTATTGGAAGTTAAAGCATACTCCGTATTTTGGACAGGAGGTGGTTTGTAGCAGTTTGTCGTAATAGGCTTTTCCTCTTCCCATTCTGTTGTTTTCTTTATCAAATGCTACTCCCGGTACAATAATTAAATCAATGGAATTTGTATCAGTAAATTCTTGTCCTGTGGGTTCTAGAATGTTAAAAAGCTCTCCTTTTTTCATGCTTTCAATCCCATTATATTGTTTTAAGAGTAATGTGTTACCATCAACAACAGGAAGTAATATTTTTTTATCTTCATGCCACTTTTCTACAAAGTCATGGGTAAAAACTTCATCTTTCATCGACCAGTATATTAGTACGATTTTTGAAGCTTGAAAAATAGTATCTTTTTCTATTTTTTCCCAAATACTTTTTGAACGAAGTTTTTTTTCTGAATAGGGGATATTGTCTTTTATTATTTTAATCTCTTTTCTAAGTCTGTTTTTCTCTCTGTTGATGTCGGTTGTCATTATTTTATTATTATTTTTTTTATAACTTGTCGGTCGTTATTTTTTAAAAAAACAAAAAAAAAAAACATATTTTGAGTTGTGTTTTTAATAATTGATT
>JAYEOD010000503.1:698-8165 GCA_034722575.1 Bacteroidota bacterium
GGTCGTTATTTTTTAAAACTACTATATATAATCCCTTCTGTAGCTTGGTGTTTATACTATTGCCTTTCTTTATCTTTTTAGTCTCTATTTCTATCCCGTTAAGGTTATAAATTGAATAGCTGTTGAATTGGTTGTTGTTGCTGATAGTAAAATTTCCTGACGAAGGATTTGGAAAAATCGTAATATCACTGAAAGTAGTTTGTTGGCTTGACGTAATTGTTCCAAAAAACTGATTGTAAATCGAGTATTTAATAAAAGATATTGTGGTGTCCATAAATAATTCGTGCTCCGGAGCTCCTACTAAAGGATCGTATGGAACGTGATCCTGACCAATAAAGGTGTGAAAATTGTTGTAAATATTTATGTTATTGCATCTTTGGTTTATCGGTTCACTGCCTTGTACTTCATATACCGGAATACCGAATAGTTCTACATTGCCTGTTCCATATGGTACTGTGCCGTCTTCATCACCATGCATGGATATTAATGGAGTGTTTCCGGGTTCTATCCATGCAGTATCGCCAATAGCGCCGCATAAATTTATAGCGCACTTTATTGTACTCAGATATCCTTGGTTTCCGCTGTTTCCTTCTATTCCTCCGAGTTCTTCTATGTTGGTGATTTGTTCCGGGATTTCGGATAGTTTATCCAGATAAGCAGTGTGTAGCGCCATAAAACCTCCGGCAGAACTTCCTCCGCCAATAATGTAATTGGTATCTATTTTAAAAAGATTATCCTGATATGCGTCTTTCCGGAAAAAACGTATGGCAGCGCGCATATCGTGAGTACCTCGTAGCGAAGCGTAAACAAATTCAGTTTCTCCATTGCCTCCAATAACATTATAATAATCTACACCCAGCCGATAATTTATGCTTGCAGTAACATATCCCATCTTGGCAAAAGCTGTACAAAGTGCTACCATACTTGCATTTTCTTTGCTTCCGGCTAAAAAACTTCCGCCGTGAGCAAAAATAATAATCGGGCGATGTGTTAGTTCATCTCCTTCCGGTTCATAAATATCAAGAAGCAGATCTTGCGAAGTGCCGTCCCATGTTGTGTTATTACCGTATAGGATGTCGCTTGTAACCGTAACGTTAAAAATAGGGTCGATATATCGTATTTGCGATATCGCTGCAAAAGGGAGTATGATAATAAAAAACAGAATGATTTTTTTCATGGTTGCAATATAACAAAAAAAGAGACCGAAGTCTCTTTTTTATGATGTTATTAGAATAATTAGAGTCTGTCTATAAAGTCAAGTGTTTGGTTCAGAATGTTCGCTGTCGAGACTTTCGCAGTCTTAAAAATCAGGAGTTTACTGTGGTAAATGACTGTTTTTTAAGACAAGAATAACGAAGAGAGCGGACATTATGGACAAACACTAATTAGTAGATATTTATTTCGTATGGTAATCGAGCTTGAACGCCTTTCATTTCGTACATCTCTTTTAAGTAGCTGTAGTAGCTGTATAATGGGCCTAACTCAGTTTTTAGAGCTATTGTTTTATCATTACCTTTTAGCTCGTTTATGATTTTCTCTAACGGTTCAAGTGTTTTTGGATATTCAACAATGCGATAATTGTTTTCTATTTTTGCCATGCGCGATGCAGATAAAATAGCTCTGTTTAATCCTCCAAAAGCATCAATTAAACCAATCTCTTTAGCATCACTACCTGCCCATACGCGTCCTTGTCCTATGTTGTCAACTTGCTCTTTAGTGAGGTCTCTTCCAACAGATACTTTTGTAATAAAAGAGTCGTAAATGGTTTCAACACTTTTTTGTATTATGTTTCTTTCAAACTTAGTAAGTGGTCTGTTAACAGAAAAGAATCCTGAGTTTTCGTTTGTTTTAACATGGTCGAAAGTAATACCTATTTTGTCGGTAACAAGTCCTTGGAAGTTTGGAATAACACCAAATACTCCAATGGAACCGGTTATTGTAGTTGGACTGGCAAAAATAGAGTCGGCAGCACATGAGATATAATATCCGCCTGATGCGGCTACATCACCCATAGAAACAACAAAAGGTTTTGTTTTTGCAGCTAATACAGTCTCTCTCCACATAACATCCGAAGCTAAAGCGCTTCCTCCCGGAGAGTTTACTCTAAAGACAATAGCTTTTATTGTACTGTCTTTTCTGGCTTTACGTATTAAGCGTGAAATTTTTTCAGATCCTATTACTAAATCTTCTCCCTCTCCACTTTTTATACTTCCTTGTGCATAAATAACAGCAATTTTATTTCGAGGAACGGTTTTTCTTAATTT
Source organism: Bacteroidota bacterium (assembly GCA_034722575.1). GTDB lineage: Bacteria > Bacteroidota > Bacteroidia > Bacteroidales > JAIPAH01 > JAIPAH01. The sequence continues at coordinate 2,963 of JAYEOD010000503.1, forward strand.
GGGAACAATAGCATCAACATATTGTTTCATGGTAACAACAGAAAGTTTTTCGTTTTTATTGATACCTGCTTTGTTGCGTAGTAGTGCTATTATTTCATCTTTATACAGTAGTTTATCGGCAAACTGATATTTTACAGCATCATTAGCAGTCTCTAGTAATAATTTGTCGGCTATATTATTTAGCTCCTCAACACTAATTTTTCTGCTTTCTGATATTGCATTTACAAGCTCGTTCCATATAGAAGAGATGTATTTTTTGGTTTGTTCTTTATTTGCTTTACTCATCTTCTCTAAAAAGAAAGGTTCTACAGCACTTTTAAATTTACCATGTCGTATAATTTGTGCCTCTACATCAATTTTTTCAAGAAGATTTTTGTAGAACATTATCTCTGCATTAAGTCCTTTAAAAAGAATAGCGCCTTCGGGATTTAAATAGACTTTATCGGAAACACTTGCTATATAATATGATGCTTGTGAGTAATTTTCTGCGTAGCTGATAATAAATTTACCGCTTTTTTTAAATTCCTTTAAGGCGTTTCTTATCTCTTGCAATGTTGCAATACCGGCCTTTGGCTCTGTTATGTTAATATAAATTCCTTTTATTTTTTCATCAGCGGAAGCTTTTTTAATATTTTTTAAAATATCATTTAATCCGACTGGTTTTTCGGCAAAGGAGGCGAAATCGCCAAAAGAGGGTTGTGCTACTCCTCTGTCCGTAACGGGCGTGTTTAGTTTTAGACTTAAAATTGAATTATCAGATACTAGTACTGTTTTATCTTCGGCAAAAGATATTGCTGAAGAGATAATCCCGAAAAGGATTAGTATTAATACGATAAATGTCAGCAAAAAACCTAGTGCTGATGCAAATGTGAATTTAAAAAATTGTCTCATACTATTAATATTTTAAGTGTTTAACGATTGTATTTCAATCAAAAATATTGCTAATTAAGGATATTAACAATAGTTTGTGAATACTTTTTTATAAAAAACTTAAAACGTCCCTTTTTTTAAGCCATTTTTGTATATGAAACATTCATAACAATAAATTTTCACACACGAGAATGATTGTAGTATGAATGTTCCATTCGATGAATAGGAGTGTATTTTTTTCAGAAACAAGATGCATCAATAATGTATAAGATATTAAAGATTTGTTTTTTATTCGTGTTTTTGTTTACTACAGACCAGGATTTATTCTCCTCTTTTTATACTGTAGATGAGCCGAATAGGACGTGCGAAATTTATAAATTAGGTGGTGATGTTTTGATAAAGGAGCAGGTTAATCCTATTAGCAGTGTAAGCGGTAAAACTATATTCCCTAATAATTTTTTTATTGCCTATCAATATCATAAAAATGTTCAAATAGTTCACGATTCGCTGTTCGATTTCTCCTTTTTATCTTTCTCTTCCGTAAAGAGAGAAAATATAGAAGTAGCGTTTGTTCATAATAGAATTAATTCGGTTGTAAAAAAAGAGTCGAGTGTTTTGCGGAAATTTTCTATAATGGGAGAGGGTGAGTTTGTGGCAGCGCAGTTGTGTGATTTTTTATTGTCGAATAATAAGAGCGTAGATAGTATTGAGGCTATAAATCTTGCTGATTTATATATTGAAGAATCGAAAGTGGAAGGGGTTAATCACGACATTGCTTTTATACAAATGTGTCATGAGACAGGTTTTTTGCGATATGATGGTGTTGTAAGCAAAAATCAGAATAATTTTTGTGGTTTAGGGACTGTTAATCAAGAGACTCCCGGAGAGGTTTTTTCTTCGGAAGAGGAGGGTGTTAGAGCGCATATTCAGCATCTTAAAGCGTATGCTTCGCAGCACGATTTAAAACAGGAGCTTGTAGATAATCGTTTTCGTTTTGTAAAAAGAGGTGTTGCACCACAATTAGAAGATCTTACAGGTCGTTGGGCTGTGGATAAATTGTATGATAAAAAAATCATTAAACTGATAAACAGTATAGAAAAATTCACCGTAAAGAATTCTGGAAAATCTTAATATTTAAGAGGTGAAAATATTGTGTTGCTAAAATTTCGTTTATACCTTGCTCTGTTGTAATTTTGCCCGATAAAAATTCAAAAATATGCATAGTGTATTTCTTCTTTTGGGAAGTAATAAAGGCGATAGGGTGGAGCTATTAAATAAAGCTATTACGCAAATTGGTAGTAGTGTTGGTGAAATAGCAGAGCTTTCTTCTGTTTATGAAACTGAGCCATGGGGTTTTGATGATGAGACTCCTTTTTTAAATCAGGTGATAAAGATTAATACTACCTTAGAACCGTATGATGTATTGTCAAAAATTCTTCAGATAGAATTGGTATTGGGTAGGGTAAGAAAGTCGAAAAATTATGAGCCTCGTGTTATAGATATAGATATTCTGTTTTTTGATGAGATGGTGATAAACGATTCCCCTGATTTGATTATTCCTCATCCGCGTCTTCACCAAAGGAAATTCACACTTATGCCTTTAAAAGAGATTAACTCTCAGATGGTGCATCCTGTAAAAGGGAAAACTATTAGTGAGCTGATGGATGATTGTGATGATAATTTAAAGGTAGAAAAATTTGTGCCTGTTACACTAATATCTTAAAATAATTATTGTTTGATGCGGTATAACTTTATTGCGATAGAAGGAAATATAGGCGCCGGTAAGAGTACTCTTGCCACGAAAATTGCTGATGATTTTAATGCAAAGCTAATATTAGAACAATTTGAAGAGAATTCGTTTCTCCCTAAGTTTTATAAGAATCCTGACAAATATGCTTTTCCTTTAGAGCTATCTTTTCTTGCTGAGCGTTATCAGCAATATAGAGAGCAGATGAGTTTAGAACTGTTTACGGATTTTACTATTGCAGATTATTTTATTGGTAAATCGCTGATTTTTGCTCATAAAACGCTTCCTAAGGATGAATATTCGCTATATGTGAATCTGTTTCGTATAATTAGCTCCTCTCTGCCTAAGCCTGATTTGATGGTTTATTTGTATATGGACATTGATAAAATACAGAGTAATATTAGAAAAAGAGGTCGCGATTACGAATTGGATATTACTGATGAGTATTTGAAAAATATTCAAGAGAGTTATATTGAATTTATTAATCAGCAAAAAGATATGAGGATATTAATTATTGATACGAATAATATTGATTTTGTCGAGAATGAAGAGGATTATGATAAATTAATGGATGTTATTTTAAACAGAGAGTATGAAAAAGGTATTCATAGAATTACTTTGTAATACTAAATAGACATAAAAAAAGCCGCTTCGTTTGAAGCGGCTTTTTTTATATGATTAAAAATATTCACTATTTAGTGATATTTGTGAAATCAGCATTATTGTAAAATTTAATGAATTCGCGATCTTTTTTAGCAGCAGCTTTTAAGTTAGCGTCTTCTTTAAATGCTTTGTTTAAGTTTTGCATTACCATTGTTTCGTTATTAGTGCGTGCACCAACAACAGCAAGTAAATAGTATTCAACAGCACCTTTTTCAGAGCAGTTTAATGTTTTTTCAGCTTTCTTGAAATTTTCATTAAGAATATTAACAAGAGCAACGTTGTAATTGCAATTAGTATTAGCGAAATTACTTATTGCAGCATCGTAGTTGCCTAAAACAATATTACAAATACCTAGGTCGTAACTAGCATCTAAACCTTTATCCTGAGCTTTATTGTAAAAACCAACTGCTTTTTTGAAGTTGCCTCTTTTTGATTCAAGAACACCAAAGTTTTTGCATGCCTCAGCAGAGTGTTTTAAATCTTTAGATTTGTTTAAAGCTTTTTCTGCTTTGTTTAATTCGCCTTCTAATAAAAGTATAGCACCTAAGTTGTTTAAAGCTCTATAGCATTTAAAGTTTTTAGCTGTATTAGTATATATTTCGATTTTTTTAGCGTTGTCAACATAAAGAGTAGCAGCATAAAGCATCTCTTCTACATCTAATTTTTCAGGATTGTTGATGGCGAAATCAGCAATCTCTTTATCAGTAAATTTAGGCTCTAAGCAGTTGATGTTAAATTCTACACGACGTAATGCAGGAAGAATATCATTTGATATTTCACCATAAACTAATGCCATTTTACGGATTCCTTCTTCTTTTTTTGCAAGATCAGACTCTGAGTTAACAACGTTTAAGATAGTGCTCTTTTCTTTAATGTCTGATTCTTTAACAGCAGCCATAAAACCATTCCAGTCTTCACCACGTGCTTGAATGTTGATTTTTAAATCATCACATTTTCCGTATGCTACTTTACTATCTTTTTCTTTAAGAAGTTTTTTAAGAGTAGTTTTTAAATAACGCATTCCTTTTTCAGAACGTTTTTGTGACAATTCGCTATTGAAAGTCTCTTCACCTTCCGGAGAAGCCCATGCGTTGATATCGATATCTCTAATCTCCCATCCCTGACGGATAAAATCTTTCATATCCGATAACTTTTGCTTAGAGTCTTTATTTTTATTAAGCGCTAACCATTTATTATAGTTATGATGATTTTGTGGGAAATATATGCTACCACTTTTAGTAACAATAGTTACTTTTTCGTATTTATCAGCAGCAATGGCAGTTTTTTCTGAATGTTTTACTTTAGTACTTGTGTTTATTACTCCATCTGCAAGTTTAGTATTGCCTAAAGTAGCTTCTTTCTTTTTAAGTTTTGCTGTAGGGTTTAATACAAGAACGGCATTTTCCATTTCCGGAGTGTAGTTTACTTTATCAGAGAAACTAAATTTACCACCGGTTTTTTTGTTGATAACAGTGCCTTCTCCTTCAGCTTTTTCACCTTTTAGAATAAATGGGTTTAATTCTATAGAACCACCGTCGTATTGTAATACCGGTTTCATTTCCACAGTAGCTTTTGTATGGAAGTATTTTGCAGGAAATGTACCTTCAACTTTAATAGCAATTTCTCCGCCATGAGTTTGAAGTGTTTCAGGAGTTGTAGTGTAGTTTACCCCATCGTAGTTTTTAACCATCTTATTTATTCCGCAGCTACTCATTACAGCTACTCCAATAAGAAATAATAGAATTTTAATGCTCTTCATCGTTTGTGTATTTATTAATTTGATGCAAATTTAAAAAAAATGATGACTAAATCAGATGGTTAGAGAAGTTTTTCGTTGTTGAGGAGTGTAAAAAATCAAAAAAAAAGCTGCACCAAGAAGGTGCAGCTTTTCAAGTATAATTATTTTAAACCTATTTTATTAAG
>JAYEOD010000504.1:0-1601 GCA_034722575.1 Bacteroidota bacterium
TGCTGATATTGTTGTTACTACAAAGAATAACGGTCATGCCGATGCTCCTAACACTGCTGCTACATTGTCAACAACAAGCGATATTGTTACAGTAACTTCCGGTGCTGCTAGTCTTGGTACTATTGCTGCTAACGGCGAAGCTGTTGCTACATTTACTGTTACTGTTGATGAAGAGGCTACTGTTGGTTCTTCTGCCTTATTTGCTTTTGAAGCTACTTCAGGTAATTATAATACGACAAAAGATTTTACTTTAAATATCGGATTAATTTTTGAAGATTTTGAAACAGGTAATTTTGATGCATTTGTATGGGAATTAACAGGTAATAATGAATGGTCTGTACAAGAAGATGTTGTTTACGAAGGTACTTATTCTGCTGTTTCAGGTGCTATAAATGATAGTCAAGAATCTGTTCTTTCTATTGAAGGAAATGTGATTGCTGATGGTACTATCTCTTTCTTCAGAAAAGTCTCTTCGGAAGGTAATTATGATAAGTTACATTTCTTTATTGATGATGAAGAGCAGGAAGTTTGGTCAGGTGATGTTGACTGGTCTCAGGTTGAGTATGATGTTACTGCCGGTGAGCATACTTTTATTTGGAAATATACTAAAGATGGTTCGCAAAGTACCGGTGATGACTGTGCTTGGGTAGATTATATTGTATTCCCTACTATGGAATTGGCTTCCGGTCCATTAGCAATGAATGTTACTGCCGGAACTACAGAATTATGTTTAGGTTCTTCTACAGAATTACACGCAAATGCTGTTGGTGGTACGGGTTCTTATACAATTAACTGGTCTCCTGCTTTTGGGTTGGATGACCCTACAAGTGCTAATCCTGTTGCTTCTCCATTAGCTACTACTACTTATACTTGTACTGTTAATGATGGTGAAAACACTTTATCGGGCGAAATAGAGATTGTTGTAAATCCTGTTCCTGAAACACCAACTATTACTCAAGAAGGTGAAACACTTGTTTCAAGCGCTACTGAAGGAAATCAATGGTATAACGAAGCCGGAATTGTTGATGGTGCTACAGAGCAAGTATATACTCCTGAGCATACGGGTACTTATTATGTAGTAGTTTTTAACGATTTTAACTGTGGTTCTGAAGCTTCTAACGGAATTTATTTCGGATTTACCGGAATTGATAATATGGAGAACAGAGAAATAGCTATTTATCCTAACCCATTTAATAATACTACAACAATAGCTTATTACTTACATAACAACAGTCCTTTGTCTATAAATATTTATAGCTCAGTTGGAGAGTATGTTATGAATGTTGTAAATTCTTCTGAATTAAATGCCGGAACACACAAGTTTGTTGTGGATGGTGCTAATATGTCCGAAGGCGTTTATTTTGTTGTGTTTACTACTAATGAAAATATGGTTACAAGAAAATTAGTTCTTGTAAAATAATATATAATATTATCACCGAACTTTTTATTAAAAAGAGTTCGGTGATTTTTTTTAAATAGGAAATATTAACTATAAATAATAAATAATTATGCGAAGATTACTACTGTTAGCATTAACGATTTTTTCGTTTGTCATGGTGCAAGGTGCAGGCGATTGGGTTTCGACAGGATCAGATACTCCT